>JBQDJW010000301.1:0-4470 GCA_052086425.1 Pseudoclavibacter sp.
TCGACCGTGCGACACCGCTGGAATCTCGGGCTGTGTAGCGTTAAGCCGGACCGAGAACGCTCTCGCCGCGGCCGACGCACCGTCGCTCAGTGAAAGGCACGCCGAATGACCGATACTGCTTCCGCCGCCGAGTCGCCGATCCCCGCTCAGGAACCCCCGGTTCCCGCGGCCGACGACACGGCCCTGCCGAGCGCGAGCGACACGCCGAACGCGGCCGCCAACATCGGCGTCGTCGGACTCGCCGTCATGGGCTCGAACCTGGCCCGCAACCTCGCGAGCCGCGAGGGAAACACGGTCGCGGTGTACAACCGGTCGCCAGAGCGCACTCGCGCGCTGCTGAGCGACCACCCAGAGGCAGGGTTCGTCGGGGCCGAGTCGATGCAGGCGTTCGCCGACGCACTGCAGCAGCCGCGCACGGCGATCATCATGGTGCAGGCGGGCGGCGCGACCGACTCGGTCATCGATCAGCTCGTCGACGTGTTCGAGCCCGGCGACATCATCGTCGACGGCGGCAATGCGCTGTTCACCGACACGATCCGCCGCGAGGCGACGGTGCGCGCGACTGGCATCCACTTCGTGGGCGCCGGCATCTCGGGCGGCGAGGAGGGCGCCCTCAACGGCCCGAGCATCATGCCGGGCGGCTCGGCCGAGTCGTACGCCACGCTTGGCCCGATCCTCGCCTCGATCGCGGCGCGCGCCGAGGACGGCGAGCCGTGTGTCACGCACATCGGCACCGACGGCGCCGGGCACTTCGTCAAGATGGTGCACAACGGCATCGAGTACGCCGACATGCAGCTGATCGCCGAGTCGTACGACCTGCTGCGCCGCGTCGGCGGCTACGAGCCGGCTCAGATCGCCGACATCTTCACCGAGTGGAACTCGGGCGAGCTCGAGTCGTACCTCATCGAGATCACGGCCGAGGTGCTGCGGCAGGTCGACGCCGAGACGGGCAAGCCGCTCGTCGACGTGATCCTCGACGCGGCGGGCATGAAGGGCACCGGCACCTGGACGGTGCAGCAGGCCCTCGCGCTCGGCATCCCCGCGACGGGCATCGGCGAGGCCGTCTTCGCCCGCGGCGTCTCGGGCCGCACCGAGCAGCGCGCCGCCGTTCGCGCGACGATCGGCGAGCGCCCGGCTCCCGCCGAGGCCGGCGACACGTTCGTCGAGGACGTGCGCCAGGCCCTCTACTCGTCGAAGGTCATCGCATACGCGCAGGGCTTCGACACGATCCTCGCGGGCGGCGCCGAGTACGGCTGGGAGCTCGACCCGGGCGCGATCTCGAAGATCTGGCGCGCCGGCTGCATCATCCGTGCCCGCTTCCTCAACACGATCGCCGACGCCTATGGCCGCGACCCCGGCCTCGAGTCGCTGATCGCCGACGAGTTCTTCGCGCAGGCCGTCGCAGACGGCGCGTCAGCGTGGCGGTGCGTCGTGTCGACCGCGGCCCTCTCGGGCGTGCCTGCGCCGGCGTTCTCGTCGTCGCTGTCGTACTACGACGCGATCGCGGCCGAGCGCCTGCCAGCCGCCCTCGTGCAGGGCCAGCGCGACTTCTTCGGCGCGCACACGTACAAGCGCGTCGACCGCGATGGCGTGTTCCACACCCTGTGGTCGGGCGACCGCACCGAGGTGCGCACCGACTCGTAGGCGACGAGCAGCACCGAAGCAAGGCAGTCACAAACGTCGCCAAGCGGGTGCCAGGCCGCGCTGACCGTTCGCAGGGCTCCTGACGCAGCAGACGCGTATATCTCGTCTCCTGCGTCAGGAGCACTCCAATCGGACAGGAAACGCTTCGGCACGCACGCGCGGGACGCCGCTCCGCGCACCGCCGACACGCACCACGACGAGACATACGAGACGAGGACATCATGAACGGAACCAAGCAGGAAACGGGTCGCACGCTCGTCTGGTGGGGCGCCGCGCTGCTCGTCGTGGGGGCGCTCGCCCGCGCGTTCGGCTCGCCGATCCTCTTCGGCCTGCTCAACCAGGCCGGCGGGGCGATGTCGATCGAGGCATCGACGCCGCTCGCCGGCGTCGTGCAGTTGATCGGCCAGCTCGCCCTCGTCGGCGCCGCCCTGCTCGCGGCCGGCCTGGTCATCTCGATCATGTCGCGCGAGGAGTAGCGACGCCGCTGCGCCATCGGTCCGCGCTGAGCGCGAGGACATTCGCTTCAGCCGACGGCGGGCAGCCGCGGGTACTCGTATGCGTCGAGCGCCGAGTCAACTGTCAAGAGCGGGACGTTTTCGATGCGCGCCTGCGCGATCAGAACCCGATCGAACGGGTCACGGTGATGAAGCGGCAATCGACCGACTTCCAACCCGTGGGAGACATTCATTTTCAGTTCCGAGAAGCCTTGCACTTCGATCTCTCGATCGAAGTCGCCTGGGGTGTCGAGCATGCCAATCGAAGATCTTACGGCGATCTCCAGGGCCGACACCGCCGAGACGAGTACGTCATTGGCCGGATTGCTGATCACCGTCCTGGTGCTGGGCGAGAGCCGCTCGCTGTCCGCGAGCCACCAGAGGACGAGATGTGTGTCGAGCAGGACCCTCACGGCGCCAGCTCGGTCGCGTCGACCGCGATGGCGTGTTCCACACCCTGTGGTCGGGCGACCGCACCGAGGTGCGCACCGACTCGTAGGCGACGAGCAGCACCGAAGCAAGGCAGTCACAAACGTCGCCAAGCGGGTGCCAGGCCGCGCTGACCGTTCGCAGGGCTCCTGACGCAGCAGACGCGTATATCTCGTCTCCTGCGTCAGGAGCACCCGAATCGGACAGGAAACGCTTCGGCACGCACCCGCAAGACGCCGCTCCGCATCCCTCCGGCCTCGACGCTGCAGCCCCAACGCCTTCCATTTGAATCGACTCAGCGGCACTCCAGGCGATATAGCGGCCTCGACTGTCGCTGAGTCGATTCAAATTGCAGGGATCCGGCTCGACGAACGCGGCCCCGCGCATCCGGTGAATTTCGGATGCGCGGGGCCGCGGCAGTGTCGGCTCGGGCCTACGCGGCGCCGTTGAACATGCTCGTGACCGACGCGTCGGCGAACACGTTGTGGATCGCGGTCGCGAGAAGCGGGGCGATCGGGAGCACCGTGAGGGTGTCGAAGCGCTTGTCGTCGTCGAGCGGCAGCGTGTCGGTCACGACGACCTCGTCGATCGCGCCGCTCGAGAGGCGTTCCACGGCGGGCGGCGAGAACACGGCGTGTGTCGCCGCGACGACCACCCTGAGCGCGCCGCTCGCCTTGAGCGCCTCGGCGGCCTTCACGATCGTGCCGCCCGTGTCGATGAGGTCATCGACGAGCAGGCAGACGCGGCCTTCGACCTCACCGACGATCTCGTGCACCGAGACCTCGTTCGCGACCTTCGGGTCACGGCGTTTGTGGATGATCGCGAGCGGCGCCTCGAGCTGGTCGCTCCAGACATCGGCGACGCGAACGCGGCCCATGTCTGGCGAGACGACCGTGAGCGTGTCTTTGTCGAGCTTCGACCGGAAGTGCTCGAGCAGTACTGGCATCGCGAAGAGGTGGTCGACCGGGCCGTCGAAGAAGCCCTGGATCTGTGCGGCGTGCAGGTCGACCGACATGATGCGGTCGGCGCCGGCTGCCTTGTAGAGGTCGGCGACGAGGCGGGCCGAGATCGGCTCCCGTCCGCGGCCCTTCTTGTCTTGCCTCGCGTACGGGTAGAACGGCGCGACGACGGTGATGCGCTTCGCGCTCGCGCGCTTGGCGGCGTCGACCATGATGAGCTGCTCCATGAGCCACTCGTTGATTGGCGGGCAGTGCGACTGGATGAGGAAGACGTCGGCACCGCGAATGCTCTCGCCGAACCTGGCGTAGATCTCACCGTTGGCGAAGGTGCGCGACTCGACGTCGACGAGCTCGGTGCCGAGCTCGCTGGCGATGTCTTCCGCGAGGCGCGGGTGGGCGCGCCCCGTGACGACGACGAGTCGTTTCTCGCCTTGGGTGATGATGCCGGTCACTTGGACTCCGATTCTTGCGATGTGTCTTCCGGGCCCGTCTCACCAGCGCGTGCGGCGGCCTCGGCTGCGGCGTTGCCATCGCGGTTCGCGATGACCCACCCTACGATGTTTCGTTGCGGGGCGACGCTGACGGCCAGCGCGCCCGCGGGCACGTCCTTGCGCACAACTGTGCCGGCGCCCGTGTACGCCCCGTCATGAATCGTAACGGGCGCGACGAAGACGTTGTGCGAGCCGGAGCGGACGTGGTCGCCGACCGTCGTGCGGTGCTTGTTGACCCCGTCGTAGTTGGCGGTGATCGTGCCTGCGCCGACGTTCGACCCCTCGCCGACCGTCGTGTCGCCGATGTAGCTCAGGTGCGGCACCTTCGAGCCGGCGCCGATCGTCGAGTTCTTCGTCTCGACGAACGTGCCGATCTTGCCGTCTTCGCCAACGATCGAGTTCGGTCGCAGGTACGCCCACGGGCCGACGGATGCGCGTGCGCCGATCACCGAG
>JBQDJW010000302.1:0-4469 GCA_052086425.1 Pseudoclavibacter sp.
AGACCTCCGAAATGCCGCCGACGTCGGTGAGGCTCTCGCTGAGCTGCATGAGCATGAGCGGGAACACGTCGCTGGCCGCCGATGAGATCGCCGTCGTGAAGTCGGCGACGGCCTCACTGTCCTCGGTCGTCACTGGCCCGCGCAGCTCGGTGTCGTCGGGGAACGCACTTCGCACCGACCCCTCGGCGAGCCACGGCGATGGCCCATCGAGGATCGCCTGCACGATCTGCGTCGCCGCCGCCGACGAGCTCGGGTACCAGCGCACATCCGGCACCAGATACCGGAACGTGGAGTCGTAGAAGTACACGGTGTATGGCTCGAACACCTGCCCGAACGGCTGCGTCATGAGCACGAGACCCGGCTCGGCGGAGCTCACCCGCCACTCACCGTCGACCCGCTGCACCTGATACTCGATGCTCGTCGGCTGCGGAGTCGAATACGCCTCGTAGACGCCATGCTGGTCGATCTCGGCGACCACGTTGAATTCGACGCGAACGGTCGACTCCCCGACCAGCGTGTACGCCACGTCGGCGTCGCGCACGAGCACCCGCGCCGCCGGATCCCATGAGCCTGCGACGTCTTCGGTCAGGTAGCTGCGCGCGGTCGCGTAGTTGTTCTGGGTGCCGGTGCCCGCTTCGAGGAACCCCTCGACGATCTGCTCCGGCGCCGCGCCGGGCACTGGCGATGGTGGAAGGTACTGCACGCCCTGCTCATCAGGCGCCTGCACATCCTGCCCCTCGGCGACCGACCCGCTGAGCGGAATGCGCGCGCATGCCGCGAGCAGCACGATCACGACGACGGCGCACGCCGCGCGTACCAGCCTGGTGCCGGTCATCGCTCGTCCTCCTCGGCCTTGCCAGGGGCGGTGTCGCCGCCCCCTCCAGTCTCGTCAGCGTGCCTGTCTCCCCCCTGAATGCCATCGCCGACCTCGGGGACGCGACCCGCAGCATCCCGACCATCGCCGTGCTGCTCGACGACGACCTCGACGACCTCGCCGCCCTCGGCCCAGGGTGCCGGATGCTCGTGGGGCGGTTCGTCGCCGCCGACGGTCGGCAGTTCGCCGCCGGTGATCGACGGCAGATCGATCGATTCGGTGGTCTGCCCGCGGTCGCCCGGCCGCGGAAGCGTGAGCGGCTGCGTGTCGACGTCTTCGTCGGCGAACGCCTCGTCCTCCAGTGGCGCCGCCTCGAGCGCCGGCTCCTCCGCGCCCGCGTCGGCCGGTTCGAGCTGCAGCGGAGAGAGCAGGATCTCGCCGCCGACGTGGCGCGGCAAGGTGAGGCGGAAGTTGGCGCCCTTGCCGAGCTCGCTCCACACCTCGAGGCGCCCCTCGTGCAGCAGCGCGTCCTCGTTCGAGATCGCGAGGCCGAGGCCCGAGCCCCCCATCGTGCGCTTGCGCGATGGGTCGGCACGCCAGAACCGGTCGAACGAGCGCTCGAGCTGCTTCGACGACATGCCGACGCCGTAGTCGCGCACCGAGATGGCGACTGCCGTCTCGTTCGAGTCGACGCGCACGACGATGGGCTTGCCCTCGCCGTGCTCGATCGCGTTGCCGATGAGGTTGCGCACGACGCGAGAGATGCGGCGCCGGTCGAACTCGCTCTCGCCGTGGCCGCCTGGAGCGACGAGCACGAGCGGCGTGCCGTGGTCGAGGGCGACCTGCGTCATCGAGCCGATGACCTCGTCGGCGAGGGTCGCGAGGCTGTTGCGTTCGCGCAGCAGCTCGACGGCACCCGCGTCGAATCGCGAGATCTCGAGGAGGTCGCTCAGCAGCAGCTCGAATCACTCGATCTGATTGTGCAGCAGCTCGACCGACCTGGTCGCGAGCGGATCGAACTCGTCTCGGCGGTCGAAGAGCATCTGGCCTGCGAGGCGGATCGTCGTCAACGGCGTGCGCAGCTCGTGGCTGACGTCGCTCACGAATCGCTGCTGCACCTGCGAGAGATGGCCGAGTCGCTCGATCTGCTCTTGCAGACTGTCGGCCATGTCGTTGAACGATCTCGCAAGGGTCGCGATATCGTCTTCGCCCGATTCGGGAATGCGTTCCTCGAGGTGACCGGCCGCGAGCTTGCGGCTCGTCTGTGCGGCGAGCCGGATCGGCTGAACGACGGCGCGCATGACGAACCCGGTGATCGCGCCGACGAGCAGTACGAGCACGAGCATCGAAACCATCAGCGTGCGCTGGATGAAGTCGAGCGTACGTTGCGCCTCGGCGAGCGAGTAGACGAAATAGAGCTCGTAGTAGCTCGTGCTCACCTCGATGAGCGTGCCGACGACGACGGCGGGAACCGGCTCGCCGTCCGAGTCGAGCAACGAGACCGACTGGTAGTACTGCGTTGCCTGCTGCTGCCGCACCTGCTCGCGCAGGTCGTCCGTGACGATCGTGTGATCGATGTCGTTGGTGGCCAAGTCCTGCAACTGAATGTTCGAGTCGCCGGGGTCGGCTTGAAAGAAGATGTAGCCCTCCGAATTGGGCGCGGCAGTCATCGCAGCCGCGAGGGCCTGTTCCTGCAGGGTTTGGAGGGCGACCGCGTCCGTCTCGATGCCGGATGCGAAGGTGGTCTGCGCCTGCGTCGAAGCCCGATCGCTCTCGGCGAGCACCTCGCTGAGGCGCGACGAGAACAGGTCGTTGGCGATCGAGTTCGACATGATCAGGCCGACGGCGAGCACGGTCGCGCTCGTGAGGGCGACCGAGATCGTGATGGTGCGGAACGGCAGCGACGTGCGCCAGAAGAAGACGATGTTGGCGAGGATGCCGCGCAGCGACGCCCATGAGGCCTGGGCCTCGTACAGACGCTCGTGTTCGCCGTCGCCGTCACCTTCGCCCGCGGACAGCGCCCGACGCTCGAGGTTCGGCGCGCGCGGGGCGCGGGGCCGATCGGAGACCGCGAGGAACGTGTTCGGGCGGCTCAGCTCGGAGTCCGGGCCGTCGGCGTCGTCGCCCGCGATGGGGGCGGATGCACCTGGAGCATCCGCCTCGTCTCGGTCGCCTTCGTCGACGGCGCCGGTGGTTGCACCGTCAGTCACGCTACGCCGTCGTCTGGGAGGAACCCGCCCGGTACCCGACGCCGCGAACGGTCATCACGATCTTCGGGTTGTCGGCGTCGTGCTCGATCTTTGCGCGCAGCCGCTGCACGTGCACGTTCACGAGGCGGGTGTCCGCCTTGTACTGGTAGCCCCAGACCTGCTCGAGCAGCTCTTCACGCGAGAACACCTTCTGCGGCTTCGCGGCGAGGGTGTGCAACAGGTCGAATTCGAGGGGCGTGAGATTGATGGCCTCGTCGCCGCGCAGCACCTCGTGTGCGGCGACGTTCATCGTCACGTCGCCGACGCGGATGAGGTCGTTCGACTCGGTGGTCGTCGTCCGCAGCCTGGTCTTGATGCGCGCGACGAGCTCCTTCGGGTTGAAGGGCTTGACCATGTAGTCGTCGGCCCCGGCCTCGAGGCCCGCGACGACGTCGGTCGTGTCCGACTTCGCGGTGAGCATGATGATCGGCGTGCCCGACTCGGCGCGGATCAGGTGGCAGATCTGAATGCCGTCGAGGCCGGGCAGCATGACATCGAGCAGCACGAGGTCGGGATTCACCCGGTGGAAATCGTCGAGCGCCTCGGCTCCGTCGGCGCAGAACTCAGGCTCGTAGCCCTCCGACTGCAGAACGATGCCGATCATCTCCGACAGCGCCGGGTCGTCGTCGACCACGAGAATTCGCTCTGCCATCGGTCCTCCGTCCGTCTTCGTCGGCACGCGCGCAGGGCAGTGCCCACCCAAGCGTAGCCGCGACCCGGGCGACACCGGCGGCGCCACTGCGACGAAGGGATGAATTGGGTCGCCCCCGAGTCGCGGGCCCGGTTTCGAGCAAGGCCGCTGTGACACGATGGGCCGGTGACGAACGCGGACATGCAGCAGGGAATCGGCGGGGCCGCATCCTGGCTCGACGGGTCGTCGGACTCGGGCGCCGGATCGTCGAACGGTATCGGCGCGGCGACGAATTCGACGGGCTCCGCGGGCGGCCACGCGCACGGGCACGGCGGCTGGACCGCGCCGGTCAAGCCCGCGCTGTTCCCGCTTCGCCCGCTCGGCTTCGGCGATATCTTCGCCGCGACCTTCCGATTGCTGCGCACGAGCCCCGCCGTGACCATCGGCAGCGCCATGATCGTGCTGAGCGTCACGACCATCATCTCGACGGCGGCGACCGCGCTCGTGGCCTACGCGATGTTCACGCGGGCCGCCTCCGCAGCACCGTCAGACCGCGCCGACCTCGAGGCGACGGCCGTCACCGTCACGATGCTGACGGCGCTCTCAACGATCATTTTCTCGCTGCTCGGCTCTGCGCTGCTGCAGGGCATCCTCGCGCACGTCGTCGCCCGCGGCGCGCTCGGCGAGAAGATCACGTTCGGCAGCGCGTGGCGCGTCGCGTTCCGCCGAGTTTGGCCGCTCTGCGGCTAGACGGCGAGCGTGTTCGGCGGGTCGG
>JBQDJW010000303.1:0-4461 GCA_052086425.1 Pseudoclavibacter sp.
TGCTCTTCCGATCTCGCCTGCGCCGGGTCGCGCAGCGACACGCGGCACCGCTCGAGGCGGCGCTGGCGGATGTAGTCCGAGACGGTCGTGTGGTCTTCCGCGAAGAGGTACTGCAGGTAGCGCGTCGAGAGGTAGTGGGCGCGGGCGATCGTCTCGGTCGACAGGTTCGTGTCTCCGAGGTTCGCCTCGATGTACAGCCGGTACTTCTCCATGTCGGCGCGGTACGTGTCGTCGCGCACGTCGTCGTTCTCGGCCAGCTCGCTCGACAGCAGCGCGGTGACGAGGCCGAGGGCGCTGTGCATGATCCGCACGCCGCTCGTTCCGCGCAGCAGGTCGAGGTTCGCGGCGATGTGCCGCATGAACGGGCTGATCACGGTCCCGATGCCCTCGTCGCCCGGCAACCGCATGGCCGTCGCCTGGCTGACGATGTCGTTCGACAGGTCGATGAGCTGCCGCGGGAAGATCAGCACGAGCGAGTGCAGCGGGCTCGTGTAGCGCAGCGAGTACGGCCGGCTCGTGTCGTACACGGCGACGTCGCCTGGCGTGAGGTGCGCGACGCGGCCGTCCTGCTCGACATCGCCTTCGCCCTCGAGCTGCAGTGAGAGCTTGAGGTGCCGCGGCTCGTCGTCGCTGATGTCTCGCGCGAGCCGCACGACCTCGTGGCGCGACGCGCGGATGTCGCTCACGAGCATCTCCTCGACCGAGACCGTCTGCATCGTGCCGCGGAACTGCGGGTCATCGCTCGAGACGTGCAACTTCACGAAGCGGTTCGCGGCGATGCCCACCCAGTCCTCGAAGCTCGACGCCTCCTCGCGATGCACGATGCCGGCGCCCGGATGCTTCGGTCCGGTCGTCGAGGATGCGGCCGCGCGCGCGTGGTCGCGCAGCGAGATTGGCGCACCGATGGTGCGGGGAACGTCGGCAGTTGTCACGGCGTGCCTCCAGTGCGTCGTCGATGCTGGGGCGGGAGTCGCCAGGAACCATAGCACCGGACGCGGGTCGCCTGGGGCGGAGTCACGGCGGCCTGCGCGTGCCCGCGCCGACGGCCCCGAACACTGTGCGCCACGCGACCGGCCGACGTGCGCCAGCGGTCAACCCGGCGGCTCGCCGCACGGCAACACTTAGAGGCATCGCGGGCCCGACCCCGGGCTGTGCGATGCCCGCCGGCGGCGACGCCGAGGCGGCCCCGACCGTCCGACGACGACGCGGCATCGACACCAGTGTCGAACGCGCACGCCGTCGCCATCGAGGCCGAGCCGACGCCGACCAGAACCCAGCGGGCCCGAACAGAAGGCAGGTTCAATGAAGACGGCCGTCACCGCTCTCAGCCGAGGATTCGCGATCATCTCCGCCCTCAGCATCGTCGTGCTCATGCTCGCGATCGCGGCGGACGTCGTCATGCGCACCGTGACGCAGGCGAGCCTGCCCGGAATGATCGAGCTCGCCGAATCCTGCCTCGTCATCGCGATCTTCTTCGGGCTGGCGCTCGCCGGCACGCGCGGCGAGCACGTCTCGGTCACGCTCCTCGCCGACCGACTGAACCCCGCCTGGAACCGCGTGTTCGACATCGCGGTCTGGCTGTGCTCGTCGGTCTTCCTGGCCTGGATGCTGTGGTCGTCGACCCAGCGCGCGATCGACTCGACCGAGCAGGGTGAGGAGCGCTTCGGCCTCATCCGGTGGCCGATGTGGCCGCTGCGCTGGGTGATCGTCATCGGCTTCGCCGCGATCCTGATCGTCGCGCTGCTCAACGCCGTCCGCTCGATCACGGGCGCGGGTCCGCTCGGCGCGGCCGGCGAGCTCGAGCTCGCGGCGCAACAGGAGGCCGACCTCGAGGCCGAGGTCGGGGCGCTCGCGGAGCTCCACGCAGAACCTGCCGGCCGCGGCGAAGAAGTCTCACCCAGTGACGAGACCCACCCCGTCGACCACTCGGGTCCAGGCGATCCGCCACGCGACGGCCATCAATCCGGCCGTACCCACGAATCCGGGAGCACCGCAGCTTCCGCCAGGAACGGCGACTCGAACGGAGCGAACGCATGACAACTGCGGCAATCATCGTCGCCCTCGGCCTGCTGGTCGTGCTGCTCGCGATCAAGATGCCCGTCGCGCTCTCCCTCGGCCTGTCCGGCGCAGTCGGCCTGCTCATGCTCGAGGGCTTCGGCTACACGACCAACGTGCTCGGGTCGACCCCGTTCTCGACGACGGCGACGTTCAGCCTCACGATCATCCCGATGTTCGTCCTCATGGGCATGTTCGCGGTGCGGGCGCGGGTCGCCGAGCACGTGTTCGCCATCGCTGCGCGCGTCGCGAGGCGCGCGCCCGGCGGACTCGGCGTCGCGACCATCATGGCGTCGGCCGGCTTCTCCGCCGTCTCCGGATCGAGCATCGGTACGGCCGCGACCATGTCGAAGCTGTCGGTCGCCGAGATGCGCGCTCACGGGTACCCGGCCTCGCTCGCGGCGGGTCTCGTCGCGGTCGCGGGAACCCTCGGCGTCATGATTCCGCCGAGCACGTTCCTCGTGCTCTACGCGATCATGACGCAGCAGTCGGTCGCCCAGATGCTTGCCGCCGGCATCATCCCCGGCATCCTGTCGGCCGTCGCCTACGCGGCCTACATCATGGTCGCCGGCCACCGCCGCATCGGCCGCTCGACCGACCCAGACGACCTCGACTCCGCCGTCGCGCGGGCCCGTGTCGAGCTCAGCTCAAGGCGACTCGGCTCCACGCGTCGCGGCGGGGCGAGCGCGACCGCCGAACGTCCGACGGCCGGGCGCGCTCCGGCGACCACGGCCCCGCCTCCGGCGCCGTCCGCACCCGCATTGGCGCCTGGCGAGCAGACGCCCTGGCGAAAGCTGCCGTGGCGCGGCGTCGTCTACATCGCCATCTTGTTCGTGATTGTGCTCGGCGGCATGTACTCGGGCTTCTTCACGTCGACCGAATCGGCCGCGATCGGCGCACTCGCCGCCCTCATCATCCTGGTGGTCGAGCAGCGAAAATCGGGTCTCAAGGGCATCGTCGCGAGCTTCCGCGGCGCCCTGCAGGACACGAGTTCGACGACGGCGATGGTGTTCCTCATCGTCATCGGCTCCGGCATTCTGTCGACGTTCTTCATCGCCGCCCGCGTTCCCCAAGCGATCACGGGCTTCGTCGCCGATCTCGGCATGCCTGCCATGCTCACGATGGCGCTGCTGCTGATCTGCCTCGTGCCGCTCGGCATGGTGCTCGAGTCGCTCTCGATCCTCGTGATCACGGTGCCGATCCTGTTCCCGATCGCCATCGAACTCGGGTTCGACGGCATCTGGCTCGGCATCCTCATCGTCAAGCTCATCGAGATCGGCATGATCACCCCACCCGTCGGCATCAACGTTTTCGTCGTCGCGGGTGCTACCAAGGTGAATACGGCGACGGTGTTCAAGGGTGTGCTGCCGCTCTTCCTCGTCGACCTCGTCGTGACCGCCGTCCTATTCCTCTTCCCGCAGATCGTGCTGTTCCTCCCGTCGCTCGTCGCGGCGGGAGCCGGGTAGCGGGGCAGCGCGACACACCACCACCGACCGGACGCGCCGCGACGAGCCGGCGCCGGCCAGCGACTACGAAGGAACCGACCGCATGATTCACGACGACCTCTATGAAACGGGCCTCGCCCAGCGGCGCCACATGTTCGGCGCCGCCGGCGCCGAAGACCAGGTGGAACACACCACGGACCTGAACGACAAGATGCAGGACTTCGTCACGCGCTCCTGCTTCGGCGACATCTGGCAGCGCGATGGCCTGTCGATCGCCGACCGCAGCAAGATCACGGTCGCCATGCTGCTCGCGCAGGGCAAATCGCACGAGATCCGCGTCCACATGCGCGGAGCCCTCGCCAACGGCCTCACGCCGCTCGAGCTGCGCGAGATCATCGTGCACTCCATCCTCTACATCGGCATTCCGGGGGCGAACGAGGGGCTGCGCGCCCTCGAGGAGGTGCTCGGCGAGCAGGGAATCCCGCTCGACATCGACGGCGAGGCGAGCCCCGCAGCCGGAGCCGGCACCGCAGGGCCGGCGTAACCGTCGCGCATCCGCGACCCCAGCATCCACACCATGATTCGAACGCAGGAGATCTCATGAACACCACCCAGGGCGACCGCCCCACCGTCGGCTTCATCGGGCTCGGCACGATGGGCGACCCCATGTCGACGAACATCGCGACGGGCGGCTACGACGTGCGCCTGTACGACCTCGATGTCGACCGGGCTCGCGCGCTCGCCGACCGCATCGGGGCGGCCGCCGCGGCCGACGTGGCCGAGCTCGCCGAGTGCGGGGTCGTCGTGCTGATGCTGCCGACCAGCGCCATCGTCCGCCAGGCGCTGCTCGACGACGCGGGCGCGCCGCTCGACGCCACGGGGGGACGGCCCGTGTTCCGCGACTTGGGGGAGGGCGCCCGGACCGAGAGCGACGAGAACGACCAGTAGCTCGCGGTTGCCG
>JBQDJW010000304.1:0-4450 GCA_052086425.1 Pseudoclavibacter sp.
CCCGCAGTGCCGGGACGACCTCGTGCAGCGGCGGGATGTTGCGTTCGGCGAGCCGGCGCCGGAACGTCCAGTAGCTCCACGCCTGCGCCGCGATCACGGCGGGCAGGCCGAACAGCATCACGATCGACATGATGCCGAGCGTGTAGTCCCCGCTCGAGGCGTTCCATACATCGAGTGTGAAGGCCGGGTCGATCGTCGACGGCAGCACGGCAGGGAAGACTGCCGCGAAGATCGAGGCGACGCCGGCTGCCAGGAACGCCGCGATCGCGACGAACGCGCGCCCCTCGCGGCGCCGCACCGTGAAGGCCACGAACGCCGCGAGCGCCGCGACGGCGCCGATCGCGAGCGCCCAGGTCGCGGGGGAGCCGTCTCGCAGCTGCACGACGAGCACCCAGGCTGCGAGCGGGAGCACGAGCACCGGCGCGAAGCGGGCCGCGAACCGGCGCGCCCGCTCGCGCACGTCGCCGCGCGACTTGAGGGCCAGGAACGTCGCGCCGTGCACGAGGCTGAACCCGACGACGGCGAGCCCGCCGACCAGGCCCTGCCAGCTCGCCCACGCGAGCGGCCCGCCGACCCGGTCGCCGTTCGCGTCGATCGGCAGGCCGCCGGTCGTCGTGCCGAGCAGCAGGCCGACCGCGAACGCCGCGACGAGCGAGGCGGATGCGATGGCCGCGTCCCACGTGCGGGTCCAGCCGGCCGCGTGGTGCTTGCTGCGGTACTCGATCGCGACCGCGCGCACGATGAGGGCGAGCAGCAGCGCGACGATCGGCAGGTACATGCCGCTCAGCAGCGATGCGTACCAGTTGGGGAACGCGGCGAACATCGCCGCCCCCGCGGTCACGAGCCAGACCTCGTTGCCGTCCCACACGGGGCCGATCGTGTTGAGCAGCACGCGCCGCTGGGTCGGCGTGCGAGCGATCACGAAGAAGTGCATGCCGACGCCCATGTCGAAGCACTCGAGCAGCAGGAAGCCGAACCACAGCACGGCGATCGCGACGAACCAGACGGTGGGCAGATCGATCATGCGCGGGCTCCGTTCTTCTCGTGCGTCCGGCGGTTAGAAGGCGAAATCGAGCACATCGGATTCGCGCTCGCGTCGGACGGTCATGCGGTCGGGTTCGTCGTCGTCGTCGCCGTCGCCGTCGCCGTCCGGGTCGTTGTCGTCGTCGCCGTCCGCGCCGACGCGACCATCGGCATCCGGATGCCATCTCTCAGGCATCGCCCCCGCGATGCCCGCGCGAACGTAGCGGCGCATGAGGAAGAGCTCGACGAGCAGCAGCACGCCGTACACGACGGCGAACGAGATGAGACTGAAGAGCAGTTCGCCCGCCGTGACGCCGGGGGAGACGGCCGCGGCCGTGAACATGAACACGCCGTCGCCGAGCTCGGGGTTCGGGACGACGACGAACGGCTGCCTGCCCATCTCGGTGAACACCCACCCGGCCGTGTTGGCGAGGAACGACGCCGCGATGCTGAGCACGGCGAGGCGCATGAGCCACGCCGCACGCGGCACGGTTCCCTTGCGCGTGAGCCAGAGCGCCAGCAGGCACGTGCCGGCCGCGAGCGAGCCGAAGCCGATCATGAGGCGGAACCCCCAGTAGGTCACCTCGACCTGTGGCAGATAGTCGATCTCGGCGCCGGCGCGGTCGCCGTAGATCGGGTCGTCGGGCAGGTGCGATCCGTACATCGCCTCGTAGACGGGCAGCAGGTCGTTGATGCCCGGCACCGGCGTTTCGAAGTCGCCGGCCGCCAGGAACGAGAGCACGCCGGGGATCTCGAGCACAGGCGTGATCCGGTCGCAGTCCTGCGAGCCGAGTTCGCCGACGGTCAGCACCGAGAACTCGGTGCCCGTGTGGCAGGCGCCCTCGGCGCTCGCCATCTTGAGCGGCTGCTGCTCGTACATGAGCTTTCCGAGGTGATCGCCGCTCACGGCGACGCCTGCGAAGGCGACGAGACCGACGACGGCGCCGATCCGCAGTGAGCGGAGCCACACGCCGTGGTCAGCCGCATCCCGGCCCGGCACGTCTGGCGCCTCGCCGACGATGACGCGACCCGACGCATCCACCGTATCGATGCCGTCGTGACGCCGCCGCCACAGGTGGTACCACGAGATGCCGATGAGGGTGCCGCCGCCGACCGCGAGCGCGCCGCACATGGCGTGGGCGAACGCCGCGATCGCCGTGTTGTTCGTGAGGACCGCGAAGATGTCGTTCAGCACGGGGCGGCCGTCGATGAGTTCGACGCCGACGGGATGCTGCATCCACGAGTTCGCGACGATGATGAAGTAGGCGGAGAGGATGCTGGCGAACACGGCAGAGGCGATGGCGAAGAAGTGCAGCTTCGGGGGCAGGCGCTTCCACCCGAAGATCCACATGCCGAGGAAAATCGACTCGAAGAAGAAGGCGAGCAGGCCTTCGAGCGCGAGCGGGGCGCCGAAGACGTCGCCGACGAAGCGCGAGTACTCGCTCCACGCGAGGCCGAACTGGAACTCCTGCACGAGGCCCGTCGCGACGCCGACGATGAAGTTGATCAGGAAGATCTTTCCCCAGAACTTCGTCATGCGCAGCCAGCGGTCGTCGCCCGTGCGCAGCCAGGCGGCCTGCAGGCCGACGACGATGAGGCCGAGCCCGATCGTGAGCGGCACCATCCAGAAGTGATAGACGGTCGTGATGCCGAACTGCCACCTCGCGATGAGTAGCGGATCGAGTTCCATATCTCACCTCGCGTGAGTCCGGGGTGGGCGCGGGGCCGGGGCCGCGCGCTTTCTTCTACACAGCGTAGAACACATTTCTACGCCGTGTCGAAGAAATTCGATCCGATGTAGAACAGGGCGTAGGGTAGACGCGTGACGAATGCTGCATCCCCACGCCTCGGAGACCTCGAGCGCGCTGTCATGGACGCGCTGTGGGACTCCTCAGCCGCCAGAACCGCCTACGAGCTGCAAGCGGAACTCGACCGCGGGCTCGCGTCGACGACCGTGCTCACCGTGCTCGGCCGGCTCGAGCGCAAGGGCTTCGTCTCGGTCGACCGCGGCTCGCGCCCGCACCACTACAAGCCCGTCGCAACGCGCGCCGAGCACATGGCCGAGCTCATGCACGACGTGCTGCGCAATGAGGCCGACCACCGCGAGGCCGTGCTGGCCCGCTTCGTCAGCGGTGTGAGCGACACCGACGCCGACATGCTGCGGAAGCTCCTCTCGCGCGACGATTGACCTGGTGCGGGCCCGGCTCCGCGCCCGCTGACGGGCCGCGCCCGCCTGCTCGCCGCATCGGTTCCGGTATCGCAACGGGTGCCGGCCCCGGTCGACCAGATCCCCGCCGAACCGCCTAGGCTCTGCCACCGTGCTCTTCCACGCGCTCACCCTCGTCGTGCTCGCCGTGCTGCTCGCATGGCCGGTGCCGACGATGCTCGCGCGTGCCGCCTGGCCCGCCCGCGCGCCGGGCATCGCGATGCTGCTGTGGCAGGCGATCGCCGTCGCCGGTGGCCTGAGCATGATCGGCGCGCCACTGTGTCTCGGCCTCGCGCCCCTCGGCGACTCGCTGCCAGAGGCGATCGTTGCAGGCACGACGGCCGGCATCACGGCCACCCCCGTGCCGCTGCCGATCTCCTCGTTCCTCGCACTGATCCTCGCCGCGGCCATGGCCGGGTACCTGCTCGCGCACCTCGGCACGACCATCGTGCGCGTCGCCGCCCAGCGTCGCCGCCACCTGCAGTTGCTCCGCATGCTGTCCGAGCCGCACCCGAGCCGCGTGCGCACCCGGGTGATCGACGACGACCGCGCCGTCGCCTACTGCCTGCCGCACGGCGACGGCTGCCTGACGGTGCTCTCGCTCGGTCTGCTCGACGGAGGTCCAGAGAAGGAGCTCGCCGCCGTCGTGGCCCACGAGGCCGCCCACCTGCGGCAGCGGCACGACATCGTGCTCGTCGTGTTCCGCGCCTGGCACCAGGCGCTGCCGTGGTTCCCCGTCGCGGCACTCGCCGAGCAGCGCGTCGCCGTGCTCATCGAGATGCTCGCCGACGATCGCGCCCGCGCCGCCGTCGGCGACGGGCCCGCAGCGCGCGCCATCGTGACCGTTGCCGAGCTCGGGCATCTGCCCGGCGACGACGTCGCGGGCTCGACCGGTCAGATCAGGGTGCCCGGCGCATCCGGCGGTTCGGGCGGTTCCGGCGGTTCTGAGCCGGATGCTCGGGCCGATTCGCGCTCGGATGCGGGGGCCGGGTCGCGCGCATCCGGTGAACTGTCGCAGAGCGCGGCAGTGCTGCACGAGCGCGTCGCGCGCATCGCCTCGCCGGGGCGCCTCGGGGTCGTGCCGCGCGTCCTCGCCGCGACGACGGCCGTCGCGCTCGTCGCCGTCCCGACGCTGCAGCAGCTGCTGCCAGCCTGAGACGGGCGGGTATCCAGACCCTTGCGGCGTCGCGCGTCGCGGTGGGCAACGTGGCGTGGAGTGGC
>JBQDJW010000305.1:0-4448 GCA_052086425.1 Pseudoclavibacter sp.
AGCAGGTCGCCGAGCCGTGGTCCGCCGGCGACGACCGCCATGAACAGTCCCTGCGTGCGCCCGCGCATCTCGTCGGGCACTGCCGTCAACAGCATGGTGGCCCGGAAGATGGCGCTGACCTCGTCGGCGGCGCCGGTGCCCAGGAGGGCGACCAGTGCGAGGATCAGTGCGACCCACGACACCTGCGAGAAGTCCTCGCCGACGTCGCCGAACCAGCCGAGCACGCCGCCGAGCACGACGACGCCGAACATGCTCGTGAACCCGCCGTAGACGATGATCGCGGAGCTGATCGCCACGCCGTGTCGGTGCACGTGCGCGACGCGGCCGCTGAACAGCCCGGTGAGCAAGGTGCCGATCGCCATCGACGCAGTCAGGAATCCGACAGTGACCGAGCCGCCGCCGATCGCGAGCACGCCGATCGCGGGGAACAGTGCGTGGGGCCGCCCGAACGCCATCGCGACGATGTCGACGATGAAGCTCATCCGGATGTTCGGGGCCGAGCGCAGGAACTTCACGCCGTCGATGAGCGACCGCAAGCCGGGCTTCGCGACCTGCCCGATCGGCGGCAGTTTGGGCAGTCCGACGATGCCGACGAATGCGGCGGTGAACAATATCGCGTCGATCAGGAACGTGAGCGGGTAGCCGAGGGTCGCGATCATGATTCCGGCGAGCGCCGGCCCGACGGCGACCTGCGTGCCAACGGTGATGCCGTTGAGCGCCGTCGCGCGCGACACGTATTCGGCTGGCAGGATGCGCGGAATCGCGGCAGATCTGGCGGCGGCAGTCATCGTGGTCGCGACCGCGCTGATCGTCGTGAAGATGTAGAAGGGCCACACCTCCACTCGTACGTCCTGCGCGGTGAGCACCCCGTCGACGAGCGCGAGGACGAAGAGGCCGATCGTCGAGAGCCACCCAAGGATGCTCGTGATGATCGCAACGGTTCGCCGATCGAACGCGTCGGCGAGCATCCCGCCCCAGAGGCCCGCCGCGATCATCGGCGCGAGCGCGATGCCGCCGACGAGCGCCACGGCGAACGTCGACTGGGTGATGTCGTAGATGATGAGGCCGACGGCCGTCAGTGTCAGCCAGGCACCGATGCCCGAGATCGACGTGCCGATCCAGAGGCGCGCGAATTGCGGTGAGATGCGCAGGGGGGCGAGATCGACGAGCGCGCGTTTGCGCTGCGGGGGCGGGGCGGCCTGCGCGTCTGCGTCGACGGAGTCGGCACCATCGGAAGGTTCTGGCACTCGGCCGAGCTTAGTCCTCGACACGCGCCTACCCGTCGCGCACGATTCCCGCGAACGTGTTCGGGGCGACCGCGTGCAGCGCGCCGGCGAGCTCGCCGACGACTGGCGGGTCGATGAATGTGTGCATCGAGTGCAGCAGCCGATCCTGCAGCGGGTAGTGCGGAATCTCGGTCGACGCGCGCATGCTGCCCCGTTCGGCGACCCGAGCATCCGCGGGCGCGATGGCGAGGTCGATCATCAGTCGGCGGGTGCGTACGGTCGAACCCGAAATGGCTGGAGCAGGGTGCCAGCGGTGCACGCTGATGACGACGCCGCGGATTTCAGCCCACTCATACGCCCAGCTCTTTTTGCCGCTCTCGCGGCGGATGCCGCGCGCATCGACCACGATCGCCCCTGCCGAGCGCCCACGCGCCCTCGGCAGGTAGAACGCCAGGAAGACGACGAAGAACAGCACGCCGCTGATGCCGCCGGCCAGCAAGGGGACGCGATCCGACTCGCTGATGCCGTCGAGGTTGAAGAGCAGCAGGGCACAGATCACGAGCGACGGCAGCAATACCACGATCCCAGCGCCGATGATGGCGATGAGCGCGAGCCGGCTCTCGGCCTTGCCGCTCACGTGCACACGGATCGGTTCGCGGCCGGCGTCGCCCGCCTGCGGAGCGGTCGCATTCGCCGGGTGCGCGTGGTGCGCCGGGTGTTGCGGCGGCGAGTGGGCGACCTGCCCTGGATGGCCCTGCTGGTATCCCTGCATCGGCGCCGCCGCCTGCATGTGTCGACGGGAGGTCCGTCGGCCCTTCGGCTGCACGAGGCCGACGATGATGAGAAGAACGGACAGTGCACCCGTGCCGATCGCCGACCACTCCGAGATCTGCAGCGCGATGACCGAGGCGATGACGATCGCGAGGCCTGTGATCGACAGCCAGAGCGCGATGTGCTTCCGAAACAGCAGCCATACGAGTGGAAACGCGGCGAGTCCACCGACGCCGTACACCGCGGCCCAGATGCCGAGGTCGCCGTCGACGAGCAAGAAATGGAACGCGGCCGCCGACACGAACAACAATGCGGGGACGAAGATCGCGAAGAGGAGCGTCCCGATCCCGATGAACGCATCCTTGGGACGGCGAGTGTCGAATGGCTGCGGCACGAAGGAATCACGATGCATCTTCTCGACGGTAGTTGCGACGCGAGCCTGCCGCGTCGACTCGACGGTGCAACCTGGGGTGGACCAGGGATGGAGTCGAGCCCACGCTCCGGCCCGCGACCTTCCCGCTCATTCCGGCGGCCTGAATCGATTGGTGAAACCTCGGGCGCAGCGCACGTCGCCCCGCTCAGACCGCCAGATTCTCGCGAATCCAGGCCTCGAGTTGGCCGCGCATCATCGCGCCAGATCTGCGATTCGTCACCTGAGCATCCCTGATCACGAGGATCGTCGGCGTCGACGCGACGCCGAATCTGGCTGCAGACGCCTCGAATTCGGGGAGGCTCGCGGTGAAGAAGTCGGCCAGGTCGGCGTAGTCGCCGGACATCGCCTCGAAGTGCGGGCCGACCATCTTGCACGGGCCGCACCAAGGTGCGCCGACGAAGAGGAACGACGGGCGATCGCCGCTTCGGAGCGCCTCGTCGACGGTGGTGTCGTCGACGCCGACAGCCGCCATCAGCCGTGCTTCCCGACCGACCACCCGGTCTCGCCGATCGCTCGTTCCGCGACCTCTCTCGGGTACTCCTCGAGCGTGGTCGCCATGGTGTCGTTCCAACGGTTGAGGTAGCCGAACAGGGCGGCCGATGCGACGATCTCGACGATCTCCGACTCGCTGTAGTGCTTCGCCAGGTCGTCGAAGTCGTCCTGATTCGCCTCGTTCGGGGTCGTCCCGGCCTTGATGCCGATGACGAGCGCCGCGCGCTCTGCCGGAGTGAACAGCTCGCTCGTCTCGAACTCCCAGATCGCCGCGATCTTGTCGTCGGGCGCCTCGTAGATGCTCGACAGATTCGTCATGTGCGATTCGCAGTAGCGGCATCCGGCCGACATGCTGGCCGCGAGACTCACCAGCATCTTCGTCTCGGTCGGCACCGTTCCCTCGTAGAGCACCGCCTGGTTGAGCGCCATGAACGCCTTCACGATGCCGGGGCGGCGCGCCATGGTCCGGATGCTATTGGGGACGAATCCGCGCGTATTCGCGTAGTGCTCGAATCGCGCGAGAATCTCCTGGTCGTCGATGTCGTCATTGTCGAGCGGGTGCAGATGTGGCATAGATGGCTCCTTCGCCTGTCGTTGTTCGATCTGGTCTTGCTGCTGCCTGATGTGCTCCGAATCGGGCTCGCTCCGCGCCCCGCGCCCGAGCCGCGGGTCTACGACGCCCGCGACAGCACGGCGAGATGCTCGCGCCGCCATTCGCCGGGCGTCTGCCCGAACTGCTGCTTGAACAGCCGGTTGAACGAGGCCGCGGTCCGCAGGCCCCAGCGCGCCGCGACGGCGGCGACTGCCTCGTCGCCGTTGGCCGGGTCTGCGAGGTCGAGCTTGCATCGCTGCAGCCGTGCCTCGCGGATCCACTGCGACACCGTCGTGCCTCGATCCTGAAAGAGGTACTGCAGCGACCTGAGCGACACGAAGTTCTCGCGCGCGATGAGCGCGGGCGAGAGGTTCTCACGGCCGAGATTGCGTTCGATGAACCACCGGATGCGGTCGAAGGTCGTGTCGCCGGCGACGAGCGTCGAGA
Source organism: Pseudoclavibacter sp. (assembly GCA_052086425.1). Taxonomy (GTDB): domain Bacteria; phylum Actinomycetota; class Actinomycetes; order Actinomycetales; family Microbacteriaceae; genus Pseudoclavibacter. The sequence continues at coordinate 3,962 of JBQDJW010000305.1, forward strand.
GCTCGGCGTGCAGCATCGCGTCGACGAGTCCGACGAAGGCGCTGATCAGTCGCTCGCCGTCGACCTGGCCGAGGTCGCGCAGGCGACTCGCGAACTGCCGCATGAACGGCTGTGCGCATTCGCCGATCATCGAGGTGGGGGCGATGCGCGTCGCCGTGAGCATCGAGAGCTGCGCGCTCGACACGGTCAGTGCGGCAGGCGGCAGCATGACGACGAGCGAGGTGACCGGCCCGTCCTCGTCGACGGCGTACGGTCGCGAGGTCTCGTAGATGACCAGGTCGCCCGAGCCGATCTCCGCCGAACGGTCGTCCTGCGTGTACACGCTCGTGCCGGCCACCTGGAAGCTGAACTTGACGAGCCGCGGGTCGTTCGGACGGATGGTCGACGGGAGCCTCCTGACGCGGTGCGCGTCGGCATCGACGTGCGAGACGTGGATGTCGCCGAAGTCGCGGCTCACGACGCGCCCGCGAAAGTCCGCGGCGCTGCC
>JBQDJW010000306.1:0-4439 GCA_052086425.1 Pseudoclavibacter sp.
GAGTACCGCGCCGAACTCGCGCGCGACACGGGATACACGGGCCTCAGTGAGATCAACCTCGGCGCCGACGCCGTTGGCCAGCTGTACGAGCACGAGCAGCTCGCGACCGCCGAGGTCGCCGGCATGCCGGTCAACACGAGCGTCATCATCCACTCCGAGCGCGGCTCGGCCCTCGGCCGGGTCGACGACGAGAACTCGGTGCGTCTCGTGCGCGGCGACCGCGAGGTGTTCGGCGTGCACGGCCGCTCAGCGGAGCAGCGGCTCGCGATCGACCTGCTGCTCGACCCGCAGGTCGGCATCGTGTCGCTCGGCGGACGCGCCGGCACAGGCAAGAGCGCGCTCGCGCTCGCGGCCGGCCTCGAGTGCGTGCTCGAGCGCGGTCTGCAGCGCAAGATCATCGTCTTCCGCCCGCTCTTCGCGGTCGGCGGTCAGGAGCTCGGCTACCTGCCCGGCGACCAGGACGAGAAGATGGGGCCGTGGGGCCAGGCCGTGTACGACACGCTCTCGGCCATCGTGTCGCAGAACATCATCGACGAGGTCATCGCACGCGACCTGCTCGAGATCCTGCCGCTCACGCACATCCGGGGCCGCTCGCTGCACGACGCGTTCGTGATCGTCGACGAGGCGCAGTCGCTCGAGCGCAACGTGCTGCTCACGATGCTCTCGCGCATCGGGCAGAACTCGCGCGTCGTGCTCACGCACGACGTGGCGCAGCGCGACAACCTGCGCGTCGGGCGTCACGACGGCATCGCCTCGGTCATCGAGACGCTCAAGGGGCACAAGCTGTTCGGCCACATCACGCTCACGCGCTCGGAGCGCAGCGATATCGCGGCGCTCGTCACCGATCTGCTCGAGGACTACACGATCAACTAGGGGAGGGGCGGCGGCGCCCCCCTCGCGACACGCCCGGCCGTCACCACTCCTGGCCGCCGGTGTGCACGTGTGCCCGGAGTGACTGGTCACTCCGGGCAAACGTGCACACCTTGTCGCCCAGCCACGGCTGCGAGCCGAACACCCGTGCCGCATCCAGGCCGGATGCGCGGTGCGCGTCGCCGGTCAGGTCGCGCTCGCGGTCTTCCGCACCAGTTCGGCCGACTCGGCGGGTCGCGTGCGCGGGTTCTCGATCACGGGCGGCTCGACCGACGGGGGCACGAGCGCGAGCGTCGCCGTGTCGACGAACGCGAGGTTCTGCTCGACCGGCTCGTGGTCGTGCGCGAGGCCGAGCACCGTCGCGGCGCCCAGGGTCGACCGGTAGTGCCGGTGGAAGTGGCCGTGGCCGATGAGCCGCGGCCAGGTTCCGTCGACGACGGCGCGCACGAGGTCGCGGTGGGCCTCGCCGGCTGCCTCGTCGGCAGCCGGGTAGGTGCCGTCGTCGTACACGTGCGGCACGGGAACGCCGGCGGGCGCGTCGTGGCACACGAGGACGTCTGCCTCGCCGGGCGCTGTGGCCACCTCGATGTCGTCGAGCGTGACCGACTCTTCTGGCCACCACGCCTCGCCGGGTTCGCGCGAGAGACGGTCGACGCTGTGTGCGCCGCCGAGCGCGAGCCACGCGCGGCCGCGCCACGTCCACCGCACCCCGCGGGGGAGGTGCGTCACGCACGTGCTGAGGGGGCGCATCCCGGCCCCGTCGAGCGGCTGGTCGGCCAGCCACGTGAAGTGCTCGTGATTGCCGTCGATGAAGTACAGCGGCACGCCGCCGAGCGCCGTGTCGAGGGCCTCGAGGTACGCGGGGGCGAAGCGGAACCCGAAGTCTCCGAGATGCACGATCGCCTCGGCGCCGCCCGCGCGGGCGCGCTCGATCGAGGCGACCGCGTAGTCGGTGTTGGCGTGCCAATCGCCCGCGAGGGCGACAGTGCGCGGTTCGAGGCCGGTCAACGGCGAGACGAGCGAGGCGGGAGTACGTGCGTGCGACGTCATGGCGGGCAGGGTAGCCCGCTCGCTCGACGCGCCCCTCAATTCGCCGTCGCCGCGAAGGGCCCCGTGCTCGTCCACGGTCCCTTGGCACGTCGAATGGATCATTTCGGCGGGCTCGACGAACGTTCCGCGATGACGCGAACCCCCGCGACGCGATACGGCACCGGCGCATCCGGGTGGTATCTCCGGATGCGCCGGTGCCGTTGGCAGCGGCCCTCGCGCCTGGCGCTACAGGTTGGGCGACGTCATCTTGAGCACGTCGAGGCCCGCGTCGAGCTCCTCTTCGGTGATCTCGCCGCGCTCGACGTAGCCGAGGTCGATGACGGCCTGGCGCACCGTGACCTTCTCGGCGACCGAGTGCTTCGCGATCTTCGCGGCGGCCTCATAGCCGATGATCCGGTTGAGCGGCGTGACGATCGACGGCGACGACTCGGCGAGGGCGCGGGCGCGCTCCTCATTGGCCTGCAGGCCGTCGATGGTCTTGTCTGCGAGCACGCGCGACGAGTTGGCGAGCAGGCGGATCGACTCGAGCAACGCCGTGCCCATGAGCGGAATCTGCACGTTGAGCTCGAACGAGCCGGAGGCGCCGCCGAAGGCGATCGCCGCGTCGTTGCCGATGACGCGCGAGGCGACCATGAGCACGGCCTCGGGCACGACGGGGTTGACCTTGCCCGGCATGATCGACGAGCCGGGCTGCAGGTCGGGCAAGTGCAGCTCGCCGAGGCCGGTGTTGGGGCCTGAGCCCATCCAGCGCAAGTCGTTGTTGATCTTGACCAGGCTCACGGCGATCGTGCGCAGCGCACCGGAGGCCTCGACGAGCCCGTCGCGGGCGCCCTGCGCCTCGAAGTGGTCGACCGCCTCGGTGAGCGGCAGGCCCGCGTCGCTCGCGAGCTCTGCGATGACCTTCTCAGAGAATCCGGCCGGCGTGTTGATGCCGGTCCCGGTCGCCGTGCCGCCGAGCGGAACCTCGGCGACGCGCACGATCGTGGCGTTCACGCGGTCGATGCCGAGGCGGATCTGGCGGGCGTAGCCGGCGAACTCCTGGCCGAGGGTGACGGGCGTCGCGTCCATGAGGTGCGTGCGGCCGGCCTTGACCGTGCTCTTCCACAGTTCGGCCTTGGCCTCGAGGGCGGTCGCGAGGTGATCGAGCGCGGGAACGAGGTCGTTCAGCAGCGCGCCGGTGACGGCGACGTGCACGGAGGTCGGGAAGACGTCGTTCGACGACTGCGATGCGTTGACGTGGTCGTTCGGGTGCACCTGGTCGCCGAGCGAGGCGCTCGCGAGGGTCGCGAGGACCTCGTTCATGTTCATGTTCGTCGACGTGCCCGAGCCGGTCTGGTACACGTCGATCGGGAACTGGTCGAGGTGCTCGCCGCCGATGAGCTTCTCGGCGGCCTCGACGATTGCCTTGGAGCGGGGCTCATCGATGATGCCGAGGGTGGCGTTGACGATGGCGGCCGCGCGCTTGATGCGCGCGAGGGCGACGATCTGCCCTGACTCGAGCCGCGAGCCCGAGATCGGGAAGTTCTCGACGGCGCGCTGCGTCTGAGCGGCGTAGAGCGCGTTGCGAGGGACGCGCACCTCACCCATCGTGTCGCGTTCGATACGGAAGTCGTTGTTGTCGTCCGTTGCGCTGTTGTCCACCGCTGTATGACCTTTCGACGAGGAGCCATGGCGCCCTTGTCAGCGCCGCAGTTCAGCGTACCGGCGCGTTCGGGCCGCCGCAGCGATGCCTACAGCTCGTCGGCGACCGCCGCCGCGACGGTCTGCACGGCCTCGGCCGTGTGACTGCCGTAGATCACGAAGGTCGACCCATCGTGATCGTGCACGAGCGTGTATGCCGTGTTCCCCGCCTCGTCCGGCGGCAGGTCGGTGTAGTCGTACTCGTCCCACGTGATTCCGCCGATCGTCACGGTGCCGGTCTGCGCGCGGGTGGCGACTTTGTCGACGAGCCAGGTGGGGTTCGCGTCGACGCCCTGGCTGAAGCCGACGTACTCGCCGGCGTTGCCATCCGTGTCGGCGAGGATGAGGCCGATGTACCACTCGGTGACGCCGTCGGCGCCCGTGCGGATCTCTGCCTCGTTGCTCGTCCACGTCTCCGGCAGGGTCGGAGCGATGAGTTGTTCCGAAATCCCGTGCTGGGCTTCGCTCGCGGCCGCGGCGTAGTCGACATCGAGCTCGATGGGGGTGTCGTCTCGCGGCACGATGAAGACGATCACGAGCACGACGACCCCGCAGACGAGCAGCGACGCGATGAGGTTGCGGAACGTTTGGCGCACCCGGTGCAGGCGCGAGGACTCTGCCTTGCGCGCGGCGGTTTCTTCCGGCGTCTCGGGTCGGCCGAGCTCGGCGACGACGGGCGTCTGCGTGTTCTTGGCCATGCGGCGGCTGACCTCCAAGGGCCGGGACGGGGAGCCGCGGTACGAAACCGCGTCGGCAGAATTCTACGCGGTGTAGTGCGCGACGGCCGCGCCGACCCCTTGCACGGAATTCCATAGCGTGTTTCGATATGTATCGAAAAT
>JBQDJW010000307.1:0-4425 GCA_052086425.1 Pseudoclavibacter sp.
ACCGGCGTGCGCAGCTTGAATACGACTTTCCAAGTGATCGTGCTGCCGTGGTCGTCGGGCTCGACGCGAACCCCCTCGCCGTAGTCGGCGAGGTGCGACTGCCCCTTGATGAGCCGCGCGCTCGACAGGCGGTTCGGCTCGACGAGTTCGTATCGCAGTATCCGGCGCCGCCCCGACGGGGCCTTCGTGAACACGGCGGCACCCTCCGCCGGGCCCGTCGCGCCTCGCAGCCACCGCGAGACGGCGATTGCGGGATCCCACGCGGCCCGCTCGTCCCCGACCGTGTGCGCGAGGGTGAACGCGTCTGCGGGGGAGAGGGGCACGATCGCTGAGGCTTCGAGCTGCGGCATGCTGCGAGTCTACGAGCGGTGCGGATGCTCGACTCGCGTATCCGAGGCGCGTCCGGCCGCGCTCGTCCGGCAGCGTGACAAGCGATGTCGCAGGGTGTCGCTATGGTGTCGGCATGAGCAGCGATGCCGAAGGAACCGTTGAAGCAGCACAGAAGGCCCTCGCAGAGGCGCAGGCCGCACTCGCACAGGCGCAGGCCGATGCGGAAGCCGCTGCCGCGGCGGCCGATGCAACCACAGCAACCGATGCAGATGTGCCTGCCGGCGTCGGAGACGCCGACACCGGCACAGGGCCGTTGAGCGGCGAGGAAGTCGCCGCCGTTCGCGAGGGCTACGGTTTCGAGGGCGACGCACTCGAGATCGGCGCACTTGTGAACGGCGACGCGATCGCGAGCGCCCCCGTTCGCATCCCGATCGGCATGACCAACCGCCATGGCCTTGTCGCCGGTGCGACCGGCACGGGCAAGACGAAGACACTGCAGGTGCTCGCAGAGCAGCTCAGCGCCGCCGGTGTTCCGGTATTCGCGGCCGACATCAAGGGCGATCTGTCTGGCATCGCGAGCGAGGGCGAGTCGAGCGAGAAGCTGCTCGAGCGCACGGAGGGCATCGGCCAGGAATGGTCGCCCCTCGCCGCCCCCGTCGAGTACTTCTCGCTCGGCGGCCGCGGCCACGGCGTGCCGATCCGAGCGACCGTCTCGTCGTTCGGCCCGCTCATGCTCGCGAAGGCGCTCGGGCTCAACAAGACGCAGGAATCGAGCCTCGGGCTCGTGTACTACTACGCCGACGGGCAGGGCCTGCCCCTCGTCAACCTCACCGATCTACGCACGCTGCTCACCTACCTCACGAGCGACGACGGCAAGGCCGAGCTCGCGAACATCGGCGGCCTCAGCAAGCAGACGGCCGGCGTGATCCTGCGTGAACTGACCAACTTCGCCGAATCCGGTGCCGACGTGTTCTTCGGCGAGCCCGAGATCGACGCCGCCGAGTTCTTGCGCACCGCCGAAGACGGCCGCGGCATGGTGAGCCTGCTCGAGGTGCCCGGCGTCGCACAGCAGCCCGAGGTGTTCTCGACGTTCCTCATGTGGCTGCTCGCCGACCTGTTCAACACGCTCCCGGAGGTCGGCGACCTCGCCAAACCCAAGCTCGTGTTCTTCTTCGACGAGGCCCACCTGCTGTTCAACGGCGCGTCGAAGGACTTCATCGAGTCGGTCACGCAGACGGTCCGGCTGATCCGGTCGAAGGGCGTCGGCATCTTCTTCGTCACGCAGACCCCGAAGGACGTGCCGAACGACGTGCTCGCGCAGCTCGGGTCGCGCGTGCAGCACCAGCTCCGCGCGCACACGCCCGACGACGCGAAGGCGCTGCGCTCGACAGTGCGCACCTATCCGAAGAGCGGCTACGACCTCGAGGAGGTCCTCACGCGGCTCGGCACGGGCGAGGCGATCGTGACCGTCATGAACGAGAAGGGCGCACCGACCCCGGTGGCCTGGACGCGCATCCGGGCCCCTCGCGCGTCGATGTCGCCGACGCCCGAGGCGCAGATCGAGGCCGCCTGGAAGGCCTCGCCGCTGCTCGAGAAGTACGGCACGCCCGTCGACCCCGAGTCGGCGCACGAACTGCTCTCGGCCAAGATGAACTCGGCGGCCGAGGCTGCGAAGGCCGACGAAGAGCGTGCCGCCGCCGAGAAGGCGCAGGCCGGCGAGGCGCGGCAGGCGTCGACGCAGCGGCGCACGAGCTCGCGCCGCGAGAAGTCGGTGGTCGAGCAGGTGATCGGCTCGCGAACGGGGCAGACCGTCGTGCGCGAGGTCGTGCGCGGCGTCTTCGGCTCGCTGTTCCGCGGCGGGCGCCGCTAAGACGTCGCGACGACCGGCTGGCCCTCGCTCGGCTGGACGACGACGAAGCCCGGGCCGTGGAAGCCGAGCTGCATCGACTCGCCCGAGCCGCGGCCGATGAGTGAGGCCGCCTTGAACGTGCTCTTGGGCTGCGGTGTCAGGTTGGCCGACCAGCACACAGCGGCCTGCGGGTCGACGAACGTGGGCTGTTGCGAGCAATCGAGCAGCATGGGCCCGCCATCGCTCGAGACGGCGACAACGCCCTGGCCTTGGACGAGCAGGTTGAACAGGCCGCCCGCGAACATGCCGGCATTGCCGAGCATCTTGATGTCCCACTGCAGGTTGCCGTCGAAGGCGAGGAGGCTGCGGGTGTTGACGGTGATGCCGTCGCCGGTGAGTTCGATGAGGAACACGTTCTCGGCGCGGCGCGCGAAGAAGACCTCGCCCTGGCCGTTGACGCGCATGACGTTGCCGCCCTCGCCAGACACCATCTTCTTCATCATGTTGCCGATGCCTTTGGAGCCCTGGTAGGCGAAGTCCATCTCGCCCTGGTAAGCGACCATCGCGCCCTGTGCCGCAATGACTTCGGGACCCATGGAAACGCGGAGCATCTTGTCGGACTGCAGTGTCCAACGTGCCGTCGTCTGCTTTTCTTGATTGGCCTGATCGAACAGCGTGCTACGCATGCTCGCCCTCCCGTGGTGAGTGCTCGTGCGGCGACCTCCGCCGACGATTCAGGCTAAGTCATGGGTGTTCGCGCGGCGACGGGCGTCGGTGTGAATCCGCCTGCGGGATGACGCAGCCACCGCCCCACGGTGATGTGGCGCTGCGAGTACAATCGCCCGAGATGCCGAGCGGCGCTACGGCGCACGATCAGCCCGGCACGGGCACCGGCGCGGTGCGTGCCACCGCCCGCGTGCCGCGCGACATCGAGGAGGCCCCCGTATGACCGACGCCGTTTCGACTGACGCAAGTTCGAGTGGAGCCGTCGCGACGGAAGCCCTCGAATCGAACGTGCGAGGCTACTCGCGCTCATGGCCCGTCGAATTCGAATCGGGCGTCGGCTCGACTCTCGTCGCGGCCGACGGCGGCGAGTACCTCGACTTCTTCGCAGGCGCCGGGGCCCTGAACTACGGCCACAACGACCCGCGGCTCAAGCAGGTGCTGCTCGACCACGTCATGAACGACCGCCTGGTGCACACGCTCGACGCGTTCACGACGGTGCGAAGCGACTTCATCCGCACCTTCAGGCAGCTCATCCTCGAGCCGCGCGGCCTCGACTACACCGTCATGTTCCCCGGTCCGGCCGGAACCACGGCCACGGAGGCCGCGCTCAAGCTCGCGCGCAAGGTCACGGGCCGCACCAACATCGTGTGCTTCACCGACGCCTTCCACGGCATGACGCTCGGTGCTCTCGCCGTCACGGGCAACGCGAAGAAGCGCGGCGGCGCCGGCATCCCGCTCTCGGGCGGCACGGTCATGCCGTTCGACGGTTACCTCGGGCCCGCCACCGACTCGCTCGATTACTTCGAGGCGACCCTCCGCGATTCGTCGAGCGGCGTCGACCTGCCTGCCGGCGTCATCGTCGAGACCGTGCAGGCCGAGGGCGGCGTCAACGTCGCGAGCACGGCATGGCTGCAGCGCCTGCGCGACGTGTGCACGGAGTTCGAGATCCCGCTCATCGTCGACGACGTGCAGATGGGTTGCGGCCGCACGGGGGCGTTCTTCAGCTTCGAGGATGCGGGAATCGTTCCGGACATCGTGGTGCTCTCGAAGTCGATCTCTGGGTTCGGCATCCCGATGTCACTCACGATGTTCCGGCCCGACATGGACCTTTGGCTGCCCGGTGAGCACAACGGCACCTTCCGCGGCATCGGCCCCGGCTTCGCGACCGCGGCCGAGACACTGCGGCTGTTCTGGTCGAACGACGCGTTCGAGCGCGAGACGCGCCGCAAGGGCGACCACGCGGCCGCGCGCTTGAGCGCTATCGCAGCGCAGCATCCGGATGCGGGACTCACCACGCGCGGGCGCGGCATGATTCAGGGCCTCGTGTTCCCGGACCCCGCCGACGTCGAGCGGGTCACGGCCGTGTGCTTCCGCGAAGGTCTCGTGATCGAGACGGCCGGCGCCGAGGACGAGGTCGTGAAGCTGCTCCCCGCCCTCACGATCACCGACGCCGAGCTCGACCGCGGCATCGACATCATCGAACGCGCGACCGCAGAGGTGCTCGCGGGCGACGGTTCATG
>JBQDJW010000308.1:0-4421 GCA_052086425.1 Pseudoclavibacter sp.
CTTGTCGGTCTCGGGGTAGCCCGAGAGCCGCCACCAGCGGAACACGAAGCCGTTCTCGCGCAGCCACTTCTGGTAGGCGGGCACGTCGAGGTTCGCCATCTGGCAGATCATCCAGGCGTTGAGCTTCGCGAAGCGTTCGAGGCCTGGATGGAAATGGCGGGCCGTCCATCGCCAGATCACCGGATGCACGCGGTACAGCTCCGACATATTCGTGATCGCCCGCGATGAGGTGCGCAGCAGCCACTGTCTGAACTTCGAGTCCGGCCTGCGGAATCCGGCCGGCCCCGGGCCGCCGTGCCGCTGGCGGGGGTGCGCAGGCCCTGGCGCGGGCTCGGGCGTGCGGGGCGGTGCCGTCGGCGGCTGTGACATCGGGACTCCCTCGTCGCGCGCGGCCGGGGGAACGACCGCGCCTCTCGCCACGGTAGCCGAGGCAAGAGGCGCGGCGGGGCTGCGCCGGCTCGATTCAGTCGCGCGGCGGAGCGGAGACCGACTCGGGGGTGACGTCGACCGTGCTGGTCGCGCCCGTCTCCACCCGCTTCGCGACCGACCGCGTGCGCAGGTGCTGCACGAGCGACACGACGAGCGCGATCGCGAGCACGCTGTACAGGATGATCGTGAACGGGCTCGAGATGAGCGTCGACGCGTCGCCCTCCGAGACCGCGAGCGCGCGGCGCAGTTCGGTCTCGGCGAGCGGGCCGAGCACGACGGCGATCATGACGGGCGCGAGCGGCACGCGGGCGCGCCGCATGAGGAACCCGAGCATGCCGATGCCGAGCAGCACGACGACGTCGACGACCGAGGATCCCATCGCGTAGACGCCGAGCACGGACAGCATGGCGATTCCCGCGTAGAGGTAAGGCTTCGGGATGCGCAGCAACCGCACCCAGAGACCGGCGAGGCCGAGGTTGATGCCGAGCAGCACGACGAGGCCGATGAAGAGCGACGCGAGCAGCGTCCACACCAGGTCGGCGTTGCGCTCGAACAGCAGCGGGCCCGGCTGGAGGCCGTACTGCTGGAACGCGGCGATCATGATCGCGGCCGTCGCGCTCGTCGGCAGGCCGAGGGCGAGCAACGCGCCCATCGCGGTTCCCGCGGTCGAGTTGCCCGCCGCCTCCGGTGCGGCGACGCCTCGCAGCGACCCCGTCGTACCGAACTCGGCGTCGCCGCGGCGCTTGGCGAGCCGCTTCTCGGTGCCGTACGCGAGAAAGGTCGGCACCTCGGCGCCGCCGGCGGGGATGATGCCGAACGGGATTCCGAAGCCGGTGCCCCGGAACAGCGCGGGAATGGCTTGCAGGAACTCGCGGCCGGACAACCAGACGCGCTGGCGCGGCAGCAGCTTCTCGGTGCCAGCGGTGCGATGGATGCGCGCGGCGACCGCGAACACCTCGCCGAGGGCGAGCAGGCCGACCGTGATGACGACGATCGAGAGCCCGTCGAACAGCTGCGGCAGGCCGAACGTGTAGCGCTCGGTACCGCTCGGGCCGTCGATGCCGATGAAGGTGAGGGCGAGCCCGATGCCGAGCGCCGCGAGGCCGCGCACGATCGACTCGGAGACGACCGACGAGATTGCGAGGAACGCGAAGACCGCGAGCGCGAAGTACTCGGCGGGGCCGAAGAGCCGAGCGAGGGTCGTGAGCAGCGGCATCGCGATGACCGTGAGCATCGTCGCGAGCAGGCCGCCGACGAATGCGCCGATCGCGGCGGTCGCGAGCGCTTTGCCCGCCCTGCCGTTCCGCGCCATCCGGTGGCCCTCGAAGCTCGTCGCGATCGCCGTCGAGTTGCCCGGGGTGTTGAGCAGGATCGCGGCGGTCGAATCGCCGAACATGCCGCCGAAGTAGATGCCGGCGAACATGATGAATGCGGCAGTCGGGTCGAGACTGAACGTGATCGGCAGGAGCAGCGCGACCGCCATCGACGATCCGAGCCCTGGCAGCACGCCGACGGCGGTGCCGAGCACGGCGCCGATCACGACCCACAGCAGGTTGATCGGGGTCAGCGCGCCGGCGAACCCCTCGAGCAGAAGTCCGATCTGTTCCATCAGAACAGCACCCCCACGAATCCGGCCGGCAGGCTCAGGCCGAGCGCGCCGACGAAGAGCAGCTGGATCACGGACGCCATGAGCAGCGCGATCCCCAGGTTGATGAATGGTCGCTTCGCGCCGAAGGCGTAGGCGATGAGCCAGAACATGGCCGTTGCGGCGATGATCCAGCCCGTGAATTCGAGCGCGAGCGCGAAGAGGGCGACCGCGCCCGCCGTGATGCCGACCGTGCGCCAGTCGATCGGGTGGGCGGTGTCGGCGTCGTCGCCGCTCGCGGCAGACTTGGTCGCTGCCGCGGGCGTTGCCGAGTCGACCGCAGCATCCGGGCCGGCAATCGCACCGGATGCCGCAGTCGCGTTCGCAGCGTTCGTCACTGACGCGCGACCGGCCGGCTTGGCGGCCTTCCCGAGCCGCTTGTCGACCTTGATCAGCTCGGTGTTGGCACCGAAGTCGCGCAGCATGTCCTCGCTGACGTCCGGGCGGTGCCAGTCTGCACCCTCGTTCTTCGGACGGCGCAGCTGCATGACGAGCAGCACGACGCCGATGACGAAGAGCAGGCCGCTCACGATGAGGGGGAAGAACTGGGGGCCGGGCGCCTCCTGGCCACGCACATCCATCGTCATCGCGCCGATGAGCAGCACGACCGCGATGGCGATCGAGACGACGGCCATGCCGACGTCGGCGAGGCGGCCGCGGAGGCGCCGGAAGATTCCGGTGCCGCCGGACGGTGCGGTATCGGCGGTGTTCGCTGTGTTGGTTGTCATAGTCCGAGCTCCTCGACGACCTCATCGGTCAGCACTTGTTCGTCGGCGAGGAACGAGTCGAATTCGTCGCCGGTCATGTAGTTGTCGGCCCACTCGTTGCGCTCGACGACCTCGGCCCAGCCATGGCTCGAGTGCAGCTCGTCGACGATGGCTCGCAGCTCGGCGACCTGGGCGTCGGTGAGGCCGGGCGGCGCGAGGAACCCGCGCCAGTTGGCCATCTGCACGTCGACGCCGCCCTCGATGAAGGTCGGGGCGTCAATGCCATCGATCGGCTCGGGCGACGACACCGCGAGCAGCCGCAGCGTGCCAGATTCGATCTGCCCGGCGAACTCGTTGTAGCTCGCCATGCCGGCGGTCGTGGTGTGGGAGAGCAGCGCCGAGAGGGTCTCGCCGCCGCCGGAGTAGGCGATGTAGTTCGCCTGCTCCGGGTCGATGCCGATCTCGCCGGCGAGCATGCCGGTGAGCAGGTGATCGATGCCGCCGAGCGATCCGCCGGCGATCGAGACGCCGGTCGGGTCGGCCTCCCACGCCTCGATGAACTCCGCGAACGTCTCGATCTCAGAGTCGGCCGGGACGACCAGCGCGGCGTAGTCGTCGGCGAGGCGGGCGATCGGAGTGACGTCGTCGAGCGACTCCGGCGTATCGCCGACCGAGATCGCGCCGACCATGACGCCGCCGGTGACCATGAGCACGTCGTCGCGGCCGTGCATCTGCACGAGCTGCGAGAGGCCGATCGTGCCGCCGGCACCTGGCACGTTGACGACCTGCACGTTGCCGACGATGTTGTCGTCGCGCATGACGAGCTGGGCGTCGCGCGCGAAGCCGTCCCCGGCGGCGCCGGGCGAGGCCGGGGCGATGATCGTCAATTTGTTCCGCACGGTCGACGAGCCGCCTGACTGCGCCGCGTTCACGAACGCGATGGCGGCGACGACGACGACCGCGATGCCGAACAGCACGTGTTTGAGCGAGAATCGCATGGGTACGCTTTCTTCGTTGAAGCTGATCCGTATGGAGTACCGCCGCGACAGCGACGTCGCTGCGGCAGGGTGGTGCAAGGCTAGGCAGCAGCGGGGCCGTGGCCGACGCTTTCGCAACTAAGAGAAATTACGGTCGTTGTGTTCACGAAACTGCGCCGGCGTCTCGCCGGGTTCGGTGCAGAACTGTTCGCGATGCAGATCGCGCTCATCGTCGTCGTCGCCGCCGTGTTCACGAGCGTCGCGGCCGCAGTGCAGGTGTCGCTCGTGCGCGACGACGCGGAGCAGGACATCCGCGCCCTCGCGATCTCGGCGGCGTCGCTGCCGACCGTGATCGACGGGCTGAAGTCCGATGACCCGACGACCGTGATCCAGCCGGTCATGGACGCGCTGCGTATTGCCTCGGAGGTCGAATACATCACGGTCGTCGACATGAAGAACATCCGGGTGTCGCATCCGGACCCATCGCAGATCGGCCTGCCCGTCTCGACCGATCACTCGCGCATCCGCCTCGGCGAGGAGTTCGTCGGCACCGAGGAGGGCACGCTCGGGCTCACGTTCCGGGTGAAGGTGCCGGTGCATGATGTCGACGGCACGATCATCGGCACCCTCTCGGTCGGCATGCTCGAGGACGACCTCGCGAGC
>JBQDJW010000309.1:0-4409 GCA_052086425.1 Pseudoclavibacter sp.
ACCGACGACGTAGTTCGACGCCGAGCATTAGGCCGCCGCCCGGAGAACGGGCGGCGGCCTTCTGCGTTCGGGCGAACCTAGCCGAGGATCGCCTCGATGAGCTCCTGCTGCTGGCGCGTGTGCGCCTTCATGTTGCCGACCGACGGTGCCGACGACGCCGGGCGAGCGGCGACCGAGATCGTGCGGCCCTCGATGCACGGCGCGAAGTTGATGCGGATGAACGGCCAGGCGCCCTGGTTCTCCGGCTCATCTTGCGCCCACAAGAGCTTGGCGTTCGGGTACGTCGCGAGCACCTCGTTCAGTTCGTCCACCGGGAGCGGGTAGTACTGCTCGAGTCGGACGAGCGCGTGTGAGGTGTCCTGCCGCTTCTCGAGCTCAGCGCGCAACTCGTAGTGGATCTTGCCCGAGTGGATGATGACCGTGCTGACCGCGTTGCGGTCGAGCGGGCGGTCGTCATCGAGAACAGGGCTGAATCCCGCGTCCGTGAAGGCCTCGAGAGGCGAGACGGCGCTGCGCAGGCGCAGCATCGACTTCGGGGTGAAGATGACGAGCGGGCGGCGCGGACGAGCGTAGGCCTGGTTGCGGAGCAGGTGGAAGAACGAGGCCGGGGCCGAGGGCTCCGCGATCGTCATGTTGTCTTCACCGGCGAGCGTCAGGAAGCGCTCGATGCGCGCCGACGAGTGGTCGGGCCCCTGGCCCTCGTACCCGTGGGGGAGCAGCAGCACGAGGCTCGACCGTTGGTTCCACTTCTGCTCGGCCGACGAGATGAACTCGTCGATGATGGTCTGCGCACCGTTGGCGAAGTCGCCGAACTGCGCCTCCCACAGCACGAGCGAGTCTGGGCGCTCGACGGAGTAGCCGTATTCGAAGCCCATGACGGCGTACTCGCTCAGGAACGAGTCGTAGAGCGACAGGCGGGCCTGGTCGTCCGACAGGTTCTGCAGCGGAATCCAGTTCTGCCCGTTGACGCGGTCGTGGAAGACCGCGTGCCGCTGCGTGAATGTGCCGCGGCGAGAGTCCTGCCCGGTCATGCGCACCGGGGTGCCCTCCATGAGGAGCGAGCCGAGCGCGAGGAGTTCGGCGTACGCCCAGTCGATGTCGCCGTCCGTGCTCATCTTGGCGCGCTTTGCGAGCACCGACTTGAGCTTGGTGTGCACCGAGAACCCGTCGGGCGGCGTTGCGTGCGCTTCGCCGATGGTCCGCACCACCTCGGCCGAGACGGCGGTCTCGGGACGAATGCGCGACTCGTCTTCGCCGGAGCCGACCGCCTTGAGTTCGCTCGCCGTGATCGGCGTCGACTCGGTTTGAGCCTGGTGCGTCTCCGCGAAGGCGCGCTCGAGACGCTCCTGGAAGTCCTGCTGCGCCCGCTCGTACTCATCCTCGGTGATGTCGCCGCGGCCGACGAGCGCTTCGGCGTAGAGCTTGCGAACCGAGCGTTTCGCCTCGATGAGGTTGTACATGAGCGGCTGCGTCATCGAGGGGTCGTCGCCCTCGTTGTGCCCGCGGCGACGGTACGAGATGAGGTCGATGACGACATCGCGATTGAATCGCTGGCGGTATGAGAACGCGAGCTCCGCGATGTGCGCGACCGCCTCGGGGTCGTCGCCGTTCACGTGGAAGATCGGCGCCTGAATGGCCTTCGCGGCGTCTGTCGCGTACATCGACGTGCGAGCGTCGCGCGGTGTCGTCGTGAAGCCGACCTGGTTGTTGATATTGACGTGGATCGTGCCGCCCGTGCGGTAGGCGCGAAGCTGCGACATCTGCAGGGTCTCGAAGACGACGCCCTGGCCTGCCATGGCGGCATCGCCGTGCACGAGGATGGGAAGCACGGAGTGGCGACCGTCGTCCATCCGGTCGAGCTTGCCGCGCACGATGCCCTCGAGTACGCCGTTGACGGCTTCGAGGTGCGACGGGTTCGCGGCGAGATAGACGGGGATCGTCGCTCCGGAGGCCGCCGTGAACTCGCCCGTGATGCCGAGGTGGTACTTCACGTCGCCCGAGCCGGTGCGCCCGGCGCGCGGCGCGACGCCCTCGAACTCGCGGAAGATCTGCCCGTATGTCTTGCCGGCGATGTTGGTCAGGACGTTGAGGCGGCCGCGGTGCGCCATGCCGATGGTGACCTCGTCGAGCTCCTCCTCGGCGGCGCCCTGGATGATCGTGTCGAGCAGTGAGATGACCGACTCCGACCCCTCGAGCGAGAAGCGCTTCTGGCCGACGTACTTCGTCTGCAGGAACGTCTCGAACGCCTCAGCCTCGTTGAGCTTGTTGAGGATGCGCATCTGCTCCTCGTGCGTGGGCTTCTGGTACGGGTGCTCGAGCTGATCCTGGAACCACTCGCGCTGCTCCGGGTCTTGAATGTGCATGTACTCGATGCCGATCGTGCGGCAGTACGTGTCGCGCAGGATTCCGAGGATTTCGCGCAGCTTCATCTGGCGCTGGTCCTTGCCGCCGAACCCGGCGGTCACGAATGTTCGCTCGAGATCCCAGAAGGTCAGGCCGTGGCTTTCGATCTCGAGATCCGGGTGCGTGCGCTGCACGTACTCGAGCGGGTCGATGTCGGCCATCATGTGGCCGCGAACGCGGTACATGTTGATGAGCTGGTGAACGCGAGCCGTCTTGTTCAGCGCGTCGGCGAGGTCGACGTGCTGATCCTGCGTCCACACGACCGGCTTATACGGGATGCGGAGGGAGGCGAAGATCTCCTGGTAGAAGTCATGGCCGCCCATCAGGTGCTCCGCCACGATCTTCAAGAATTCGCCGGAGCCTGCGCCCTGGATCACGCGGTGGTCGTAAGTCGACGAGAGTGTGATCTTCTTCGAGACGGCCATCTCGTTGAGGGCTTCCTGCGACATGCCCTGGTACGCCGCCGGGTACTCGAGGGCGCCGGCGCCGATGATCGCGCCCTGGCCCTTCATAAGGCGGGGTACCGACATGAGGGTTCCGATGCCGCCCGGGTTGGTCAGCGAGATCGTCGTGCCGGCATAGTCGTCGCCCGTCAGCGCGTTGTTGCGCCCGCGCTTGATGAGGTCTTCGTAGGCCTGCAGAAACTCGCGGAAGATGAGCGTCTCTGCCTGCTTGATGCTCGGCACGACGAGGGCGCGCGTGCCGTCGGGCTTCGGCAGGTCGATCGCGATGCCGAGGTTGACGTGCTTCGGCACGACGAGCGAGGGCTTGCCGTCGACCTCGTCGTAGTAGACGTTCTGGCTGGGGAAGGCGATGAGGGCCTTGACGAGCGCCCAACCGATGAGGTGGGTGAACGACACCTTGCCGCCGCGCGTTCGACGCAGGTGGTTGTTGATCACGATGCGGTTGTCGATCATGAGCTTCGCGGGGATTTCGCGGTAGCTCGTGGCCGTCGGCACCTGCAGCGACAGGTCCATGTTCTTCGCGAGGGCCTTGGCGAGGCCCTTGAGCGGAGCGACCTCGCTGCGCAGGGTCGGCTTCGGGGCAGCGGATGGCGCGGGTGCGTCGGCCGGGATCGGCTTCGGCTGGGCGGGGGCTGCGGTCGTGCGCGACTGCTTCGTTGCGGCGGGCTTGACGGAGGGGGCAGTTGCGTCGGGCTTCGCCGCCGGCGCGGCGGGTGTCGCTGCTGAGGGCTCGGCGGGGGCGGCGGCGGGCGCCGCGGGGGAGGCAGCGGCAGGTGCGTGTGCGGAGGTCTGAGCTTCGGCGGTCGATGTTGCGGCCGCGGACGCAGCGGGCGCAGAAGCTGCGGGCGGTACCGGAGTCGCCGTGCCGGACTCGCCACGCTCGGCGGCGACCTTCTCGAGTGTCGGCCACCAGGCTTCGTCGACGGAGTTCCGATCTTGTACGAACTTCTCGTACATCTCGGCAACGAGCCAGTCGTTCGCCCCGAAGTCTGTGGTGTTGTCGCCGTTGTTGCTCGACACTGTCGAATCGCCGCCTTAGCTCATCGGATTTGCGCATGGAGAGCGGGGCCGTCCGGTCGCGGCCGTCGCCGTTGATCCAGTCGAACAGCCTAGCCCTGATCCGTTGCCGCTTTGCTCCCCGACGACGCGTGTTTCGCTCGGCGCGAGCCAGGTGCGCTTCGAGCGCACTCATCGGCGAGCTCGCGGTGCTCTCCTCGGCGCTCTCGAGACGCACGAGCGTCGGTCGCGTCGGTGCCCATGGCGAACGGGTCTGGTGCGGCCGCGCGTGCCTCATAGGCTTGCCGCATGAAGTTCATCGGCCCTCGCCCGGCGCACGACCTCACTTACTCCGATGTGTTTCTCGTTCCGAGCCGATCCGATGTCGGGTCGCGACTCGGCGTCGATCTGGCGACGAACGACGGGACCGGAATGACGATGCCGATCGTGGCGTCCAACATGAATGCCGTTTCGGGCCCGCGCCTCGCCGCGGCCATGTCGCGTCGCGGCGGGCTCGCCGTCTTGCCGCAGGATCTCGACGACGAG
>JBQDJW010000310.1:0-4402 GCA_052086425.1 Pseudoclavibacter sp.
GCCGGGCGCGCTTGGCCCTGCCGATTTCGAGATTCTCCACCAGGCAAGCCTACTGCCGACCGGCACCGCCGCGATCGATCCGCGGGCAGGCGCTCACCGCTTACCGCCGGTAGTTCGGCGCCTCTGCCACCATCTGCACGTCGTGCGGGTGCGACTCCTTCAGGCCTGCCGGCGTGATGCGCACGAACTTGCCCTTCGCGACCAGCTCGGGAACGGTCCGGGCGCCCACGTAGAACATCGACTGGCGAAGCCCGCCCGTGAGCTGGAAGACGCTCTGCCGCACCGAGCCGCGGTACGACACGCGCCCCTCGATGCCCTCGGCGATGAGCTCATCGTCGTTCGGCACGTCGGCCTGGAAGTAGCGGTCCTTCGAGTACGACGTGTTCTTGCCGCGCGTCTGCATCGCGCCGAGCGATCCCATGCCGCGGTACGACTTGTACTGCTTGCCGTTGACGAAGATGAGGTCGCCGGGCGACTCGTCGGTGCCCGCGAGCAGCGAGCCGAGCATGACGCTCGAGGCGCCCGCGACGAGCGCCTTCGCGATGTCGCCCGAGTGCTGCAGTCCGCCGTCGGCGATGACCGGAACACCGGCCGGCTTCGCGGCGAGCGACGCCTGGTGCACCGCGGTGACCTGCGGCACGCCGACGCCGGCGACGATGCGGGTCGTGCAGATCGAGCCGGGCCCGACGCCGACCTTGACGCCGTCGACGCCCGCATCGATGAGCGCTTGCGCGCCTTCGCGGGTCGCGACGTTGCCGCCGATGATGTCGACGTGCTTGGCGAGCGGCTCGGACTTGAGCCGGCGGATCATGTCGAGCACGCCCTGCGACTGGCCGTTGGCCGTGTCGACCACGATCACGTCGACGCCGACCTCGACGAGGCGCATCGCGCGGTCCCATCCGTCGCCGAAGAAGCCGATCGCGGCTCCGACGCGAAGGCGACCGGAGGCATCCTTCGTCGAGAGCGGATACTTGTCGGTCTTCTCGAAATCCTTGACCGTGATGAGGCCCTTGAGCTTGCCGGCCTCGTCGACGAGCGGAAGCTTCTCGATGCGGTGCTTGCCGAGCAGCGCGAACGCGTCATCGCCCGAGATGCCGACAGGGCCGGTGACGAGGTTCTCGCTCGTCATGACGTCGCGCACCTTGGTCGTCGCGAACACGCTCTCGTCGACGAACCGCATGTCGCGGTTCGAGATGATGCCGATCAGCGTGCCGCTCTCTTCGACGACCGGCAGGCCCGAGATGCGGAACTGGGCGCAGATCGCGTCGACCTCGGCGACGGTCGCATTCGGCCCGGTCGTGATGGGATTCGAGACCATGCCGGACTCGCTGCGCTTCACCCGGTCGGCCATGGCGACCTGATCGTCGATCGACAGGTTGCGGTGCAGGATGCCGAGGCCGCCCTGGCGGGCCATCGCGACCGCCATGCGCGACTCGGTGACCGTGTCCATCGCTGCCGAGATGAGCGGCACGTTCAACTGCACGTTTCGGGTGAGCTGCGTGGCCGTGTCGACCTCGGAGGGGATGACGTCGGTGTGCCCTGGCAGCAGCAGCACATCGTCGTACGTCAGCCCTGTGAGGGCAAACGGGTCGTGTTCGGTCATGGTGCCCCACATTCGCGTCGCGCTGATCCGGCCATCGGCCGGCACTGAGTGCTGTAACGCGCCGCAGGGCTCACGTGTTCCGGGCGGCTGCGGGCTCGCTCGGGTGAGCAGTGCGGCGATCACCCTCGAGCCGACCTCGCGTGCGAACTCGCTCCTGGTGCTGCCGCCACCGCGGTTGCGGCGCACGGCGGCGGATGCTCGCTCGCCACGTGCGTGACATGCTAGCGCCGCGGAGTCGGGTTGCGAAACAGGCAAGAATCGCGGCGGTGCGACGCCGCCGTCAGGTGCGTGCAGGTCCCGTCGGCGTTGGCGGCGCGTCGGGTTCGGCATGCGCAACCGTCGCACCCGTCGCGGCCGGCCGTCGCCGACCAACGACGACGAGATCGGCGACGAAGCACGCGAGCGCGACCCAGACGATCGCGAAGCCGGCCCAGCGCTCCGGCGGCATGGCCTCATCGAAGACGAAGACCCCGATGAGGAACTGCGTGATCGGCGCGATGAACTGCATCATGCCGACCTCGACGAGTGTGAGCCGTTTCGCCGCAGCGGCGAAGGCGAGCAGCGGCAGCGACGTGACGACGCCCGCGAGCAGCAACGCCGTCGTGTGGCCGGCCGACTCGGTCGCGAATGTAACTCCGCCGCCGGCGAAGAGGGCAAACGCCAGGCAGGCGAACCCGATCGGGGCTATGAGTGTGGTCTCGACGAAGAAGCCGCCGATCGCGTCGGCCTTCGCCCCGACGCGCTTCTTGATGAGCCCGTAGGTTCCGAACGAGCAGGCGAGCACGAGCGCGATCCACGGGAACTGGCCGTAGCCGACCGCGAGCACGATCACGGCGACGAGGGCGAAGCCGACCGCGACCCACTGCATTCGGCGCAGGCGCTCATGCAGGACGACGAGGCCGAGCACGATCGACACGATGGGGTTGAGGAAGTATCCGAGGGACGCCTCGACCGTGTGTCCGGCTTGCACGGCGAACACGTAGACGAACCAGTTGACCGCGACGACCACGCCTGCCGTCGCGAGCGTGATGACGACGCCGCGGTCGCGGAAGAGCCGCCCGACGCCTCGCCACCCGCGCATCACCGTGACGAGGAGCGCGCAGAACACCGCGCTGAGCAGGATCCGCCACCCGATGAACTCGATGCTCGTCGTCGGGGCGGTCAGCGCGATGTAGAGCGGGAGGAATCCCCAGAGGCCGTACGCGATGGCCGCGTAGACGATGCCGGCCTGCCTCGAGGAATTCACCAGGGGATCGTACGCCCGTCCGAAGGCGTCGAAGGCACCTGGGCACTTGCGCGTCGAACTCGGGCTGGGCGTAGGCTCGGTGCATCGTGCGGGTGGGCAGGCCGATGCGTCGTGCTGCGCCGCGATCGCGCGGGCAGCAACGAAGCTCCGGATGCCCGCCGCGCGCCGACGAGACACCGTCCCGTCGGTCTCCCCGCTCGCGAGCACGATATCCATCTGCGCCCGAGGAGCGAGCCGTGACCGACCCAGAACGCGACCCGATGAGCGAACGAGTGCACGAGGATGCGGGCGCCGCCGCGCGAGGGCAGCTCCGCGCTGTCGCCGACGAGCTGCGGGCCCTCGAGCGCGGCGTTCGGCGCGATGCCCCGGACTCCGTGCATCAGGCGCGCATCCGCATCCGCCGCCTTCGTTCGCTGCTCGCCGTGTTCGAGCCGGTCGTCGGCGCCGGCATCGCGAAGCCGCTCGATCGGGCACTGAAGCTGGTCGGGCGGCAGTTCGGGGCGGCGCGAGACGCCGAGGTGCTCGTCGACTTCGCCGAGCGAGAGTTTTCGGCGGTATCGGATGCACGGGGTGCCGATCGCCTGCATCGCGCACTGATCCGCCGGGCCAGAGCGCGCCACCGCACTCGTCATGAGCGGCTCGTCGCGCAGCTCGACGCCGGCGTGTTCGCGCTGCTGCTCGACGGGGTCGATGCGGGTCTCGCCGCGGGAGGTGCGTCGCCCGGCGTCGAGAACGGGGGCGGCGCCGGAGCTGGCGCTCGTACCGGAGCTGCTGCTGGTGCCGGTGTCGGTGGTGATGCAGGCGCCTCGGAATCGGCGGGCGCCGACTGGGTTCGGCTGCTGCAGTCGCTCGTCGACGCGCAGCTCGGCCGGGCGCTCGCGCAGGCAGACGCGGCGGGCGAGCTCGCCGTCATCGAAGAGGGACTCGCCCCGGTTTCGGCCGAACAGTTCGAACAGCTGCACGACGCGCGCAAGTCATGTCGGGCCGTGCGGTACGCCGCCGAGGCGACGCTCGCCACGGCGCGGGCGGGGGCTGCGGCGACTGCGGAGCCCGCAGCGGGCGAGGAGCGCGATGGGCCGGATCGCTCGGATGGCGACGCGGCAGACGCCGGCGGCGCAGCCGACGGCGCGAAACGCAGAGCGTACCGCCAGCCGCACGATGCGGAGCGCGCCGATGCCGGTGCCGCGGTCCCTGCCGATCTGCTCGCGGACGTGGAGGTGTGGGCCGATGCGCGCATCCGCCTCGCGAAGCGGGTGCAAGACGCGCTCGGCGATCACCGCGACCGCTCGGCGCTCGCGCGACTGGTCGAGCGGCACGCACGGCGCGATCGTGGGCGAGGCAAGCGCACCGACGCGCACGACGCGCTCGCGCTGCGGCTCCGCGCGCGTGCTGCGGCCTCGCTCGCCGACGTGCCCTCGGTCATCGACGAACTGCGCGATCTCACGCCCGACTACCGCTGAGCATTCCGGCCGTCGCCGAGCGGCGTGCGCAACGAACGACGGCGGCGAACCCGGCGAAGCCCGGGCGCCGCCGACCCCCCGAAGCGCAGTGTG
>JBQDJW010000311.1:0-4401 GCA_052086425.1 Pseudoclavibacter sp.
CGGATGCTCGGAGCATCCGGCCATCGCCGTTTAGGTTTCGCGGTGGGTCGCGCGGCCCGCCCCGGCGCAGCACTGCACGGCGGGGGGTTATAGGCAGAAAAGAGTGGATGGGACCCCGGTTCTGCCCTGACCTCGCGCGGTAAACCGGGGAACGTCATGGTCTGCGAGGCTTACTCGTGGACCTTCCGTCGAACTCAACGACCTGTCTGGTATGCGGCTCGGTGCTCGTGAAGAACGGCAGACACCCTTCCGGGACACAGCGATGGCGCTGCCGAACCTGCGGTTCATCCACCGTTCGACGCCGCCCAGACGTCACTCGCCGAGAACAATTCCACCGCTTCCTGACCTGGCTAACTGGGAAACACTCCCAAGCCGACACAGCCACCGGGACCGGGCGAACGTTCCGCGCCCAAACCGCCTGGTGCTGGACCCTGCAACCCCGCATGCCAGTCACCGGAGAAATCCACGACGCCATCCTCGTCGACGGCATCTGGATCGGCACCTGGTGCCTGCTCATCGCCCTGTCCGACACCGGACACGTCATCGCCTGGCAATGGGCCGCCCGCGAATCCACCGCGGCCTGGAACGCGCTCTTCGACCAAGTCCCACCACCACACGTCGTCGTCACCGACGGCGGCTCTGGCATCCGCTCCGCCCTGACACACACCTGGCCAGACACCGCCGTCCAACGCTGCATCTTCCACCTGCAAATGAACGTCACCCGCGAACTCACCCGCAAACCACGCCTCGAAGCCGGACGAGCCCTCCGCGCCCTCGCCACAAACCTCAGCGACGTCACCGACACCACCAGCGCCATCCAATGGCGACTCGCGCTCGAGGGCTGGTGGCAGCGATACGGACACCTCACCAAAGAACGAACCCTCTACAACAACGGCCACTTCGGCTTCACCCACGACCGCCTCCGCAAGGCCTGGAACATCCTGCACCGCGCCGCCAAAGCCGGCCACGTCTTCACGTTCCTGGAACACGGCAACCCACGCACCACCAGCCCCCTCGAGGGCGGCATCAACGCACAAATCCGAACACTCCTCCGCCACCACCGCGGCATGCCAACCGAACACCGCCGCCGAGCCGTCGAATGGTTCCTCCTGCTCCACGAAGTCCCCATCGACCACGCACACCAACACGCCCAACCACCACAACCAGCAGCAGTCCAACGGCCCGACACCGAACCCATCGGCCCCGCGCTCTACGACACCGGCCTCGACGCCAACGAAGGCCTCTGGCAACGATCAGGCTGGGCAGGCAACCACTGACACGCCCGACCCATCCACTATTACTTGCCTATAACCCACGGCGGGCCTCGGCACAGCACAACACCCCCGCTGGCGGCGATACGTCCGGCTCAAGTCGGGGGTGTTGATGTCCGTTTACGGTAACCCGCGTCGCTCACGCGCCGGCTGAGGGTTCCCAGAGCATCGGGTTACGGAACGGCAACAACCGCCCGCGGCACGACGCTGCGCGTCAGTGCTCGAAGCTGCGGTTCTCGGGGTAGTGGCGCTCGCCCTGGCCCACGTACAGCTGCTGCGGGCGTCCGATCTTCGTCTTGGGGTCTTCGTTCGCCTCGCGCCAGTGCGCCAGCCAGCCGGGCAGACGGCCGATCGCGAACAGCACGGTGAACATGCGCGTCGGGAAGCCCATGGCCTTATAGATGAGGCCCGTGTAGAAGTCGACGTTCGGGTAGAGGCGCCGCTCCTTGAAGTAGTCGTCGTTGAGGGCGACCTGCTCGAGCTCGAGCGCGATCTCGAGCAGCGGGTCTGTCACGCCGAGATTCGCGAGCACCTGGTCGGCCGACTCCTTGACGAGACGGGCACGCGGGTCGTAGCTCTTGTAGACGCGGTGCCCGAAGCCCATGAGGCGCACGCCGTCTTCCTTGTTCTTGACGCGCTGCACGAAGCGGTCGACGCCCTCGCCCGATTCCTGAATGTTCCCGAGCATCGTGAGCACGGCCTCGTTGGCGCCGCCGTGCAGGGGGCCGTAGAGGGCCGAGATGCCTGCCGAGATCGAGGCGTAGATGTTGGCCTCGGTCGACCCGACGAGGCGCACCGTCGAGGTCGAAGCGTTCTGCTCGTGGTCGGCGTGCAAGATCAGCAGGCGGTCGAGTGCCTCGGCGAGCACGGGGTTGACCTCGTAGGGCTCCGCCATGACGCCGAAGTTGAGCTTGAGGAAGTTCTCGACGAAGTCGAGCGAATTGTCCGGGTACAGGAACGCCTGGCCGACCGACTTCTTGTGCGCGTAGGCCGCGATGACGGGAATCTTGGCGAGCAGGCGGATCGTGTTGAGCTCGACCTGCTCCGGGTCGTTCACATCGAGCGAGTCCTCGTAGTACGTCGACAGCGCGTTCACCGCGCTCGAGAGCACCGACATGGGGTGCGCGTGCGAGGGCAGGGCGTCGAAGAAGCGCTTGAGGTCTTCGTGCAGCAGCGTGTGGCGGCGGATGCGCTCGGCGAAGTTCTCGTATTCGAGATCGGTCGGCAGTTCGCCGTAGATCAGCAGATACGCGACCTCGATGAACGTCGAGCGTGCCGCGAGCTCTTCGATCGGATACCCGCGATAGCGCAGAATTCCTTCGCCGCCGTTGATGAACGTGATGGCCGACTTGGTCGAGGCCGTGTTGACGAAGCCGTTGTCGAGCGCGGTGAAGCCGGTCTGCTTCGTGAACGTCGACACGTCGACCGCATCCGGTCCTTCGACCGCCCGGAGGACCGGGAATTCGGCGGTTCCGCCGGGGTGCTGCGTAGTGATGACGTCTTGCTTCTCGGCAGTCTGCTGCTCGTCGCTCACGGATCCTCCTTGGTCACACGTCGTCGCGTTCGTGGACTCGTGTGTCCACTCGCAAGTGTGGCCCCGCGTCAGGGCCACACTCCCTCAAGCCTAGAGGGTTCCCGATCGGGGCTCTCGCCCGCTGCGCGCTGGTGCACGCGATCGTCCGACGAGCTTATCGGTTTCGGATCCTCCCCCGCCGCCGCGAGCGCGCGACCGGCGGCAGAAAATCGGCCATCGATCTGCGCGGCAGAAGAAGCGGATGCTGAAACGGCGATTCGGCGCCGAGACGACTCGGCTTCGGCGCCGAGCACCTACGCGGCGGCGAGCCTCTCGGCTGCCGCAGCGATGTCGGCGTCGCTCGCGGTGAGCGTGAGGCGCACGTGCTTCGAGCCGGCCGCGCCGTAGAAGGGACCGGGGCCGGCGAGGATCCCCCGGTCGGCCAGCGCCTCGATCGTCGACCAGGCGTCTTCGTCACGGGTGCCCCACAGGTACAGGCCGGCCTCGCTGCCGTCGATGCGAAGGCCGAACGCCTCGGCAGCCGGCTTCAGCACGTCGCGGCGCGCCCGGTAGATGTCGCGTTGGGCGTCGGCGTGGGCGTCGTCGCGCAGCGCTGCGGCGATCGCGTGCTGCACGGGGCCGGGCACGATGAGGCCGGCGTGCTTGCGTGCGCGAACGAGTCGCGACACGAGAGCCGCGTCGCCGGCCGCATAGGCGGCGCGGTACCCGGCGAGGTTCGAGCGCTTCGACAGCGACGAGCACGCGAGCACGCCGTTCCTGTCTCCGCCGACGACGTCGGGGTCGAGGATCGACGGGATGCGCCGGTCGGCCCAGGCATCCCACCCGAGCTCCGCGTAGCACTCGTCGTTGATGATGACGGCGCCGAGCTCGCGCGCCCGCACGACAGCGGCGCGCAGTTGCCCGGCATCGGCCACGCGCCCGTCGGGGTTGCCTGGCGAGTTGCGCCACACGAGCTTCGTGTTGTCGGGCCACGCATCCGGGTCGTCCGCCGAGACGATGGTCGCCCCTGCGAATGCCGCGCCCATTTCGTAGGTCGGGTAGGCGACCTCGGGCTGCACGATGGCGTCGCCATCCCCAACGCCCAGGAAGAAGGCCGTGAGAGCGACGAACTCCTTCGAGCCGACGGTGAGCATGACCTCGTCTGGCCCGAGCCCTGGCACGCCGCGCCGGCGTTCGAACCACTCGGCGATGGCGGCGCGCGCCTCGAGGGTTCCGTGCGTCGTCGGGTAGCCGTGCGAGTCGGCGGCCTCGTCGAGGGCGCGCCGGATCACGTCGGGAGTCGGGTCCACGGGCGAGCCGACCGACAGATCGATCATGCCACCGGGATGCGCCTGCGCGCGGTCGCGAGAGGGGGCGATCGTGTCCCAGGGGTATTCGGGGAGCGGCTCGACGGTCACTCGGCGCCCTGGGCCTGCGGCGGCAGCGCCTTGATGACCTCGTGGTCGTGGTGGATCACGCCGACCTTCGCGGCGCCGCCAGGTGAGCCGACCTCGTCGAAGAAGTCGACGTTCGCCTTGTAGTACTCGGCCCACTCGTCGGGCAGGTCGTCCTCGTAGTAGATCGCCTCGACGGGGCACACGGGCTCGCACGCACCGC
>JBQDJW010000312.1:0-2208 GCA_052086425.1 Pseudoclavibacter sp.
ATCCTGGCGAACGCTCCGGCGGCGTGGACCGTGTCGCGTCCGGCGCTCGGAGGCGGGCGTAGGCCGCTCGGGCGAGTCTGGTCAATCGCACGTCGCACGTCTGTCCAAGAGTCGGGCGTCGGGGAGCGGCGTCGGGATATTGTTGCCTCTGCCCGGCGGACAGGAGGAGCGGTGAGCACGTCGAACACGAGCGACTCCGGCGTCATCCGGCCGCGTCGTCACGTCCCGGTCGCCTGGCTGACGGTCATCGGCATCCTCGTCGTCTGCCTGCTCATCGTCGTCGCGTGGCTGCTCGTCACGCTCCAGGCTTCCGCCGTCGTCATGGCGATCCCGGCCCTCGTTCCGCTCGCGATCGTGCTGAGCATGATCGTGTGGCTCGATCGATGGGAACCGGAGCCCCGCATCCTGATGGCCCTCGCGCTGCTGTACGGCGCCGGCGCGTCGATTCTCGGCACGCTCGTCACGGGCAACTTCATGCTCACGGTCGCGGCCCGGTACCTGCGTACGGTCGGCGAGGTCAACACCTACGCGGTCGTGGTCCAGGCGCCGATCATCGAGGAGGTCACGAAGGGCGTCGGCATCCTCGTCGTCCTCGCGCTCGCCCGCCGCGAGTTCAACGGCCCCGTCGACGGCTTCATCTACGGGGCCCTGATCGGGGCGGGATTCGCGTTCACCGAGAACATCGTCTACTTCGCAAACGCGGGCGACACGGGCGTCAGTCTGATCTGGGTGCTCGTCGTGCGGTGCATCCTCTCGCCGTTCGCGCACGTGCTGTTCACGGGCCTCATCGGTATCGGCGTCGGATGGGCGACCAGGCGAACCGGCACGGTGAGGATCATCGTCGGGTTCCTCATCGGTCTTGCGGCGGCCATCATGACGCACGCGTTCTGGAACGGCGCCAGCGTGCTCGTGCTTCCAATGCTCGGGATCAACCCGAACAACCCGGTCGGTTGGATCGCGTTCTACGTGCTCACGCAAGTGCCGCTGTTCGTGGCGTGCGGGTGGCTTGTCCTGCGGCTCATCGATGAGGATCGGGCGGCGACACGACATCGACTGCGCGAGTACACCGACGCGGGGTGGTTCACCGAGAGCGAGCTCCGGATGCTGACGGATCTCGACAATCGGGCGAAGGCGCTCAAGTGGGCGAGGAAGCGCGGGGCGGTCGCCTACCGCGCGATGCTCGGATTCATCCGCGACGCCACCCGTCTCGCCTACGCGCGCGAGCACGCCAGCATCGACAAGAAAGATCCGAACCGCCGTGTCGCCGAGCGGGCGCTCCTCGACGAGGTGCTCGAGCGACGCCGAGAGCTGCAGGAGGCAACCGTATGAGTTCGTACATCCCGCCGGGGCAGCAGCTCGGGCAAGCACAACCCGCGCGTCCCCAGGGCGCGCCGCCACCGACGCAGGGACCGGGATCGGGGGCGCCCGGGCCGGGGTTCGGCGCACCGCAGGGGCTCGCGCCCGGCCCCCAGTTCGTCGACGAACTCCCGCCGAAGCGCAACCTCGTCATGACGATCATGACGATCGTGATCATGGCCGTCGCGTTCCTCGCGATCCTGGTGATCCTCGTGATCGCCCTGCTGCAGTCGAGCGTGCCGTACCTCGCGCTGGCGATCGTGCTCGCCATCGCGACGCTCGTGTTCGTGTGGTTCGTGGTCTGGTTCATCGACCGCTGGGAGCCGCAGCCGAAGCTCCTGCTGTTCGGGGCGCTCCTGTGGGGAGCCGGGATCGCGACGGCAGGCGCGTTGCTCGTGGGTCTCATCCAAGAGTTGATCTGGGCGGTGACCGGCCTTCCTGAGCTGCCCGAATGGTGGGGCGCGGTCGTGAACGCCCCGATCTTTGAGGAATTCTTCAAGGGCGTCGGGGTGCTCGTCATCTACCTCGTCGCACGCAAGCACTTCAACGGGCCGACCGACGGGATCGTGTTCGGCGCGCTGTCAGGCGCCGGGTTCGCCTTCACCGAGAACATCCTCTACTACTCGAGCCAGGCGGCCGCGGGGTTCGAGCAGAATGCGGCCGCCGGCGTCGTCATGCTCGGGTTCCAGGTGAGCGTTCGCGGCATCGCGATGCCGCTGCTGCACCCGATCTGCGTGACTCTGACGGGGGCCGCGATCGGCTATGCGGCACGCCGATGGGGCACCGGCGGCGCCATCGGCGGATTCTTCGTCGGCCTGATCCCCGCCATCTTCGTGCACTTCGCGTGGAACG
>JBQDJW010000312.1:2218-4400 GCA_052086425.1 Pseudoclavibacter sp.
CGTGGAACGGCGGATCGACGGTCGCGGGGAACCTCGCGGAGACGTCGGCGCAGATGCTCGGCAACACGGCGCTGCTGTTCTTCCTCGTCATGGTCCCGATCTTCGTCGGGTGGATCATCATGGTCGTCCGATTCCGCGCCGGTGACCGGAAACTGCTGCGGGAGCGCCTCGGCGAGTACGCGAGCGTCGGCTGGTACTCGCCGGCCGAGGTCGACATGCTCACGAACATGCGTGGGCGCAGCGGCGCTCGCGCGTGGGCCAAGCAGTTCGGTCCGACGGCCGTTCGGGCGATGCGTACGCTCCTCGAGGAGTCGACGCGGCTCGCGCGCGTACGCACCCGGCTCATGAACAGCCCGACGAACGCCGGCCTGCAGACCGAGGAGGGCGAGCTGCTGCGGGACATCACGCAGATCAGGCGCGTGCTCGATCGCTCGCAGCACGCCGGAGCGACGCAGATGCGCCAGGTCGCGGCCGTCGCACCGCCGGCGAACGCTCCATACGGGATGCCGCAACCGGTCTGGCCGACCGCACCGCAGCATCCGGCCGGGCAGCCGCAGCCGCAGGCGGGGCCGGGCCCGTACGGGCAGGGCATGCAGCCGCAGGGGGTGCAGCCGCAGGGCATGCAGCCGCAGGGCATGCCGCCGCAGGGGGTGCCGCCACAGGGGATGCAGCCACAGGGCATGCCGCCGCTCGGCGGCCAGCCGAGCGCCGCCGCGCCCGGTCAGCAACAGGCGCCCGCACCGAGCCCGTACGGACCCCGACCGACCGGCGCACCGGGCACGGGCGAGGCGCCCGGCGATTCCCTCGGCCGGTGGCACCCGCCGGGGCAGCCCTGACGCCGACATCGCTCCGCGCGGGAGATGTCGGCGACCGGCGGGCCATTCGGCGGGCAATAACCTCGAACTGCTTTGATAGAGCCATGACCGAAACGGAACGCACGAAGCCAGAGATCGGCTTCCCAGAGGGCCCGGCGCCCGAAAAGCTCGTCATCGAAGACCTCATTCTCGGCGAGGGCGACGTCGCCGCCGCGTCGTCGACCGTCATGGTCCACTACCTCGGCGTCGACTACGAGTCTGGCGAGGAGTTCGACTCATCGTGGAGCCGAGGCGAACCCATCGACTTCCCACTGTCGGCACTCGTCAAGGGCTGGCAGGAGGGCATCCCCGGCATGAAGGTCGGCGGGCGCCGCAAGCTCGTCGTGCCGCCGGTGCTCGCATACGGCACTGCGGGAGGGCACCCGCTGTCGGGCCGCACGCTCGTCTTCGTCATCGATCTGCTCGGAGTGCGGTAGCCCACCGCCGCCGCAGAACGCCCCGTCCGAGACCTCGGACGGGGCGTTCTCATGTGCTAGCATTGCGAGGTTGCCGTGAATCGGCCGCGGACTCAGAGCGTTCATCACAGCGGGTGATGGACACCGCGCAACGGACGAGAGGGAGTTTCACCTTATGGCTCTGCCCACCGAAGTCAAGAAGGCCATCATCGAGGAATACGCGACGCACCCCGGTGACACCGGATCTCCCGAGGTCCAGATCGCCCTGCTGACGAAGCGAATCACCGACCTCACCGAGCACCTCAAGTCGCACAAGCACGACCACCACTCGCGCCGCGGCCTGCTGCTGCTCGTCGGTCAGCGTCGTCGTCTGCTCGGCTACCTGTCCGACGTCGACATCGAGCGCTACCGTGCGCTGATCGGCCGTCTCGGCCTGCGCCGCTAGGCCCGCGCCTTCTTCCGCGTCGAACGCGAACGCGAACGCGAACGGCCCGCATCCACGTCGGATGCGGGCCGTTCGCGTTTTCTCGTCCAAGGAAGTGTTCGGCGCACCGATCCCTGAGCCTGTCCGGCCGACGCCTGAGCTTGTTGAATGGCCGGGCGATGACACCGAGCGTCATTCGATTGGTGCGGCTGCCGAGCACGGTCCTATGGTTTTGCCCATGCCCGAGATTTCGCCCCTCACCCGCGCCCTCCGTACCGGATTCGAGTCCGATACGACGCACGGCGCCGTCGTTCCGCCGATTTACCTCTCCTCGAACTTCACGTTCGAGGGCATCGGCAGCCCGCGGCCGTACGACTACACGCGCGCGGGCAATCCGACTCGCGACCTGTTCGGCGAGGCCGTTTCGACGCTCGAGGGCGGCGCGGGCGGCACGGTCGTGTCGACGGGCATGGCGGCGATCACCCTCG
>JBQDJW010000313.1:0-4398 GCA_052086425.1 Pseudoclavibacter sp.
CCAGATCTACTCGTGGGGAGGAATGGTCTTCCTCTACGTGCTGTATGTCGTGCCATTCGGGTACCTTTCGATCAGCTCGTCGCTGCAGAACCTCGATCCCTCGCTGGAAGAGGCCGCGCGCGTCAACGGATCCGGCATCCTTCGCACGTTCTTCACCGTCACGATCCCTGCGATCAAGCCGGCGCTCGTCGGCGCGTTCAACATCCAGCTCATCATCGGCTTCGCGATGTTCTCGATTCCGGCCACGGTGGGTGTCTCCTCGGAGATCGAGGTGCTGGCACTGCGGATCTATCGCCTGCTGACCTTCTCGTACCCGCCGGACACGGGATCCGCCGTCGTCCTATCGATCCTGATGCTCGTCGTCGTGGCGATCGCCGGCTGGTGGCAGTTGAAGGTGAACCGCACGAAGCGCTATGGAACGATCGGCGGGCGCATCGGGCGCGGCGCGCACGTGAAGCTCGGACGGTGGCGCGGGTTCGCGATGTTCTGTGTGCTGTTCTACATCGCATCGACGTCGGTCCTGCCGTTCCTGGGGCTCTTGTTCCTCTCGGTGCAGGGGTTCTGGTCGAGCGAGATCGACTTCTCGCGGTACAGCTTCGACAACTACGCGGCTGTACTCAGCACTCCGGATATCCAGGCGTCGCTGTTGAACTCGGTGCTGTTCGGCATCCAGGGCGGCCTCGTCGCCATGATCATCGGCCTCATCGTCGCGATGTACCTCGCGCGCAACACCGGTATCGCGGCGAAGATCGTTGACTTCATCTCAAGGATCCCGGCGACATTGCCGCACCTCGTCGTGGCCGTCGCGTTCATCGCGGCGTTCGCGGGCCCGCCGTTCAACCTCGCCGGCACGTCAGCGATTCTGATCGGTGCGTACATCGTGATGTACCTGCCGCAGGCGGTGATCTCGTCGAACTCGGCGATGGCGCAGGTCGGTAACGACATGATCGAGGCGTCGCTGATCTCGGGCGCGGGGCAGGGGCGCACCTTTGTAAAGGTGATCCTGCCGCTCGTCTGGCCGGGGTTCATCTCGGGCTTCGTGATCTGCTTCGTCGTCATGGCAGGCGAGCTCACCGGATCCGCGCTGCTCGCGGGCGTGCAGACGCCCGTGATCGGATTCACGATGATCAAGATGTGGCTCGACGGATCGACCACGCTGCTCGCAGCGCTGTCGGTCATCGTGAGCGTCGTCTTCAGTGTCGTGACGCTCGCGTCGCTGCTGCTGGCGAAGCCGCGCCGCCGCCGCGGGTAGAGGCGACTCATGGAGGGCCTGGATTCGGTATCGTGCCGAGTCCAGGCCCTTGCGGCTGCATGTTGTGAGACCGTGCCTCGATGCTGAATCAGCTCGGTGATCAAGATACTGTGAGCGCATGCTTTGGAGGCGGTACCGCGCGGCCGCGATCAGCGCGATTCCGATTGGGATCGGTGTCGGGGCCGTCTTGGGTATTGCGGTGTATCTCACGGGTAACTCTGACTATCGCGAACAAGGAGGGTGGGGCGCTTTCGCCTATCTCTTCGCGGTCGGTGCAGGTATTGGAGCCTTGAGTGCCTTGGCAGCTCTCATCGGTGGGTGGCTTGTCGTCCTCACGGCCGAGCGACGCCAGCGGGAGCCAGTCAGAACTCGAAGTATCCGAGGTGCGGCGGGAGCGGCGGTCGGTGCAGGCATGCTTTGGCTCGCTGTGGGAGTCGTGACGTTATTCAGCACGCCGTCGGGCGCGGCCTGGATGTTCGGATTCGTGATGCTCGCCGGAATTGCAGCGGCGGTCGCGGCCACGGTTGCATGGATGGTGCTCAAACGTGCTGAGCGTGCTCCGCACCGGCACGATACTTGACGGCCGCCCGCCGTTCAGCGGGCGGCCGTCGACGCGTCATGGGCGGCTGGGAGCGTGGGGGCGTCCCGGGCCCCAGCGTTCGGATGGTCGATGCCACACACCCGCCGTCGTCTCGGATTGGCGGCCATCGTCGCGGCCGCGGCGCTCGCCGTCTCCCTGCCCACGACCGCAGCGGTCCAGGAAACTCCTGCCGAGTATCGACCCGCGGCGCAGGCGCCGATGTTGGTCGAGCCGAGCGAGGAGCCCGGATCGCGGTTCACACTCGCGGTGCTGCCCGACACGCAGTACGCGTCGCGCTACGCCGCGGCCGAATTCGAACCACGGTTCGGGACGGACCCGTTCCGCACGCAGACCAATTGGCTTGCGTCACACGCGGAGAGGCTGCGCATCCCCTTCGTCGCGCACCTCGGAGACGTCGTCGATCAGGCGTATGACGAGAGCCAGTGGGAGGTGGCCGACTCCGCGATGCGCACGCTCGAGGACGCGGGTCTGCCGTACTCGGTGCTGCCAGGCAATCCCGACGTGCGAGACGGCGACGGCAAGGTAGAGGATCGCGACTACGATCTCACCGCCGAGCCGTACGCCCAGTGGTTCGGCGCTGCGCGCGCCGCGACTCAACAGACCTGGCGCGCGAGCGACCCGACGGGACTCAGCCAGGCCCACGTCTTCGCTGCCGAGGGGCAGAGCTTCCTCGTGCTCGCCCTGGCGTGGCGCGCGTCGGACGCGACGATCGCGTGGGCCGACGGCGTGATTGCGCAGCATCCTGAGCTCCCGGTCATCCTCACGACGCACGCCGCGATCACTGTCGACGGGTCTACGGCACGCGACACCGAGTACGGGCTGCGCCTCTGGGACGAGCTCATCCGCGGAAACGATCAGATC
Organism: Pseudoclavibacter sp.; assembly: GCA_052086425.1. Classification (GTDB taxonomy): domain Bacteria; phylum Actinomycetota; class Actinomycetes; order Actinomycetales; family Microbacteriaceae; genus Pseudoclavibacter. Next base: position 2,715 of record JBQDJW010000313.1, read on the forward strand.
TTCCTCACACTCAACGGGCACTTCCACGGAACCGCCGTGCACACGCGTGTCAACGACGCCGGTCACGAGGTGACGCAGATGCTCATCGATCACCAGATGTCGTACGGCGGCGGCGACGGTTACCTCGCGCTTCTCGAGTTCGACCTCACCCACGGCCAGCTCGCCGTGGAGACCGTCTCGCCATGGGTCGCGGGCAAACCGCCCGAGACGCTCGCGCCGGGGGAGAAACCGGTGCTCGACGGCGAGACGGAGCGGTTCGCGATCCCGGTCGACTTCGGCGCGCGGTTCGCGGGATTCGTGCCGGAGTTCGGCGCGGGTGCCGAATCAGTCGGACGACTGGGCGCGGTCGCACGAGGGCTCGTTCTCGACGGCTTCGTCCCGGCCGCAGGCGAGCCCGATCCAGACGCGCCGACCATCGACATCGCCGCGGGCGCGCACATATCCCGCGACCCTGAGCTCACCGGCAGCGGTGAGCCCGGGGCCATGGTCGCGGTCGACGGCACCTGGACGCTCACGCTCGACCGTCCGATCGCCGGGGCGGGCGCGCAGACCCTGACTCTCACACAGTGGCTGGAGCCGAGCGTCGACGCTCCTATCGAGGTCGAGGTCGTTGCAGACTGAGCGCAGGGCGCGCATGTTCGCCGCGCACCCCGCGCTTCGGTAGAGGGCCTTGAGCAGCGCCTCTGATTACGCACGATGCGCGGCTTGTCTTTGACCGTGAACCGAGCTCCTTCGCCGTCACACCGTGGAAAGAAACGCCCGCGTGCCGTCGAGGGCGCGCTGGGCGGCTTCCTCGGGTGAGAGGGCGCGTAGGTCGTCGTCTCGACGGCAGCGGCGCACGGACGCGCGCCCCCTGCGCAGCGCAGCGAAGGCGTGGAGGAATCGTGGCAGGAGTAGCGCTTGCGATCGTCGTCGCAACGATCCTGTTGTGCCTCGTCGTCGGTGTGCCGATCGCGGTCTCGCTCGGGGCGGCTGGCACCATCGGCGCGCTCGTCGTGGGCGGCACGGACCAGTTCGGCGGCATCACCTTCGCGATGTGGAACAGCGTCGACAACGCGACCTTCACGTCGGTGCCGGCCCGGACTCTCGGTCACGAGCGGCCCCGATCTCATCGCGCCGCACATCATCGGCGAGGTCAGGTTCGACGATGTGCGCGTGCCGCGGGGCAACCGCATCGGGGAGGCGGGCACCGCCTTCAAGCTCATGCTGCAGACGCTCGCCGTGTTCCGCGTCACGGTCGCGGCCGCCTCGCTCGGCATTGGCCGCGCGGCGCTCGAGGAGGCGGTGAAGCACGCCACCGAGCGCGAGCAGTTCGGCAAGCCGCTGCTCGCGCTCGGATCCGTATCGCAGAAGCTCGCGCTCAGTTGGGCCGAGCTCGAGGCGGCGCGGGCCCTGACGTATCAGGCCGCCGCGCAGGCGGCCTCGAATCCGCTCGCGCACATCGCCGACACGTCGATGGCGAAGGTCGTGTCGACCGAGACCGCCGGCCGCATCGCCGACCGCGCGGTGCAGACGATGGGCCGATTCGGGCTCGTGCGCGGCAGCGACATCGAGCGCCACTACCGCAACTCGCGCCCGGGGCGCATCTACGAAGGATCCACGGAGGTGCTGCTCGACTCGCTCGCGCGGCAGCTCGGCAAGCGCGCGAAGGCCGCCGAAGAAAGCGGAGGATCGTTCCTATGAT
>JBQDJW010000314.1:0-4395 GCA_052086425.1 Pseudoclavibacter sp.
CTCGCGTCCGGGCGCGCTCGCGCTGAGTCTCGACGACGGGCTCGCCGCGATCCGCGACCGCGCCGAGGTGTTCCTGCGCGACGGCATCGCCGCGGCCCCGCACGGCGTCGGCGAGGCCGCTCCACTCGACGTGCTCGGCGCCTACGCCGCCCACCTCCGCTCACTCGTCGACCTCACGAGCGTCGACCGCGCGGCCGACGCGACCGGACCGCATCCGGGCCCCCTCAAGATCGTCGTCGACGCCGGCAACGGCATGGGCGGCCTCACCGTGCCGGCCGTGCTCGGCGACGGCGCCGGGCTCGAGCCCCTGCCGCTCGAGATCGTGCCGCTCTACTTCGAGCTCGACGGCACGTTCCCGAACCACGAGGCCAACCCGCTCGAGCCCGCGAACCTCGTCGACCTGCAGCGCGCCGTCGTCGAGCACGGCGCAGACCTCGGGCTCGCCTTCGACGGCGACGCCGACCGCTGCTTCGTCGTCGACGAGCTCGGCGACCCCGTCTCGCCGAGCGCCGTGACGGCCATCGTCGCCGAGCGCGAGATCGCGCGAGTGCGTGCGGCGGGGGAGACCGACGTGTCGGTGCTGCACAACCTGATCGTCTCGCGCCACGTGCCCGAAGCGATCGCGAAGGCCGACGCGACCCCCGTGCGAACGCACGTCGGGCACTCGCTCATCAAGGCCGAGATGGCCCGCACCGGGGCCGTGTTCGGCGGCGAGCACTCGGCGCACTACTACTTCCGCGATTTCTGGGGCGCCGACAACGGCATGCTCGCCGCGATGCACGTGCTCGCCGAGGCCATGTCGCAGGGCGTGCCCATGTCGCAGTTGAGCCATCGACACACGCCGTACGCGATGTCGGGCGAGATCAACTCGACCGTCGATGACGTGCCGGCCGCCTACGCCAGGCTCATCGACGAGTTCGAGCACCACGCCTGGTACGACGAGTTCGACGGGCTCACCTTCACCGGGCACACGTCTGGCGACGAGCCGTTCTGGTGGTTCAACGTGCGCTCGAGCAACACCGAGCCGCTGCTGCGGCTCAACGCCGAAGCCGCGACGCGTTCGCGCATGGAGACCGTGCGCGACACCGTGCTCAACGTCATCCGGAAGGACGCCTCGTGACCGACACCCAGACCACCCCGCAGCAGGCCGCACGCGCGGTCGCGCCCCCCTTCCTGGTGCGCGACCTCGCGCTCGCCGAGGCCGGCCGGCACCAGATCCGCCTCGCCGAGCACGAGATGCCCGGCCTCATGGCCCTGCGCGAGCGCTACGAAGGACAGCGCCCGCTCGAGGGTGCGCGCATCGCCGGGTCGCTGCACATGACGGTGCAGACGGCCGTGCTCATCGAGACCCTCGTCGCGCTCGGCGCCCGGGTGCGCTGGGCCAGCTGCAACATCTTCTCGACGCAAGACGAAGCCGCGGCCGCCGTCGCCGTCGGCCCGAACGGCACACCGGATGCGCCGAGCGGCGTTCCCGTGTACGCGTGGAAGGGCGAGACCCTCGTCGAGTACTGGTCGTGCACCGACCGCATCTTCGACTGGAGCGACGAGGGCTTCGACGGCCCGAACCTGATCCTCGACGACGGCGGCGACGCCACGATGCTCGTGCACCTCGGGGCCGAGTACGAGGCCGCTGGCGCGGTTCCGGGGCCCGAGGCGGCCACCTCAGAAGAGCACGGCGTCATGCTCGAGGTGCTCCGCGCATCCGTCGCCCGCGATGCGCAGCGATTCACGACCATCGCGGGCCTCGTGCGCGGCGTGACCGAAGAGACGACGACGGGCGTTCACCGGCTCGTGGAGCTCGCGTCGCGCGGCGAACTGCGGTTCACGGCAATCAACGTGAACGATTCGGTGACGAAGTCGAAGTTCGACAACAAGTACGGAATCCGCCACTCGCTGCCTGACGGCATCAACCGCGCGACCGACGTGCTCATCGGCGGCAAAGTCGCCTTCGTCGTCGGCTACGGCGACGTCGGCAAGGGCGCGGCCGAGGCGCTGCGCGGGCAGGGCGCTCGCGTCATCGTGAGCGAGATCGACCCGATCAACGCGCTGCAGGCCGCCATGGACGGATTCGAGGTCGGGCGCGTCGACGAGCACCTCGACGAAGCCGACATCTGGGTGACGACGACCGGCAACCGCGACGTCATCACCGCCGAGCACATGCTCGGCATGAAGCACCTCGCGGTCGTCGGCAACGTCGGCCACTTCGACAACGAGATCGCGATCGCCGATCTCGAGGCCACGCCCGGCGTCGAGAAGATCGAGATCAAGCCGCAGGTGCACGAGTGGCGCCTGCCGACGGGCCGCAGCATCCTCATTTTGAGCGAGGGGCGCCTCCTCAACCTCGGCAACGCGACCGGGCACCCGTCGTTCGTCATGAGCGCGTCGTTCACGAACCAGGTGCTCGCGCAGCTCGAGCTGTGGACCAACCTCGAGTCCTACCCCGTCGGCGTGTACACGCTGCCGAAGCATCTCGACGAAGAGGTCGCGCGCCTGCACCTCGACGCGCTCCGCGTGCGCCTCACGACGCTCAGCCCCGAACAGGCCGCCTACATCGGCGTGCCGGTCGACGGGCCGTACAAGGTCGACCACTACCGCTACTGAGGTCGTAGCGCCGTGGCCGGGTGCGCGCGGCTGCGGATGCGCGAACGCCCGGCCGAGTGCGCGGCTGCGCTGCGCGCGTCCGGTCTCAGTCGACCGCGTAGAACGACAGCTGCACCGCGTCCGGCAGACGCACGCCGGTGCCGATGAAGAGGGTCGTGTTAACCCACGCGAACGGGCCGTCGACCCGTGATGTGATGCGCGGCGTGAAGCGGAAGTAGATGCGCGACGGGTCGACCTGCTCGCCAGACACGAGCTTCGCGAGGTCTTCTTTGCTGCCGGTGCGCAGGGCGCGGTTGTCGACGAAGAGGCGCGTGCCGTCGTCGGCCTCCATGACGTACATCGCTTGCAGATAGGCGGTCTCGTCGGTGGGGTATTGCTGGAAGTCGGCGCCGGCGTCGAGCACGCGCCCCGCCCATCCGTCGCCAGTCACGGTGCCGCCGTGAATCGGGATGACGCGGCGCCGGCCGTCGATCGTCTCGCCGAGATCGATGGCCTCGCCGACGGAGACCTCAGCCGTTGCGAAGAACGTGAGCGTTGGGGCAGGAGGCGGCGTCATCGTCATGCGACAACGCTAGCGCGGATGCCGTTCCTTGAGCCCGTCAAAGGGGCGGCGGTCGGTTCGACGGGCTCAGCGACCTCAGTAGGAGCTCAGCGACCTCACTGGGAGCTCAGGGAACTGACTTCCACGCCTACCCGCGCTGCGGGAACCCGTGCGGCAGCTGCTCGAGCATCGGCTCGACGCGCGCGAGGCGCGCCCGGCGCAGCTGCAGCGCCGTCCACTCGCGGTCGCGCCGAACCGCGGCGACGGCGCGCAGGAACGTGTCGGCGTCGACATCCGGAATCGGGTGCACGTAGTCCTTGATCTCCCGCGCGACCGTGCCGGCCACGCGCATCCGGGCCCCTGGCTCAAGCCCCGGCGCCTGGATCACGTAGTCGCGCATGCGCCGAGCGGTACGGTCGGGAATGCGCGCGACATCGGCGACCGACGCCCAGGCTTCGAGACCCGCAGGCAGCGGACCGCCGTTCGGAAACAGCGCAGGGGCGGCCTCGTTCTGCGCGTAGGTGCCGGCGATGATGTCGCCGAGGCGCTTCGACCGGGCGTTGACGAGGCCCGTGATGATCGCGATGCCGCCGGCCGTCGTGTACAGCTCGAAGAAGCCGACGAGTGCGCGGATGAACGCGTGGCGGAACCCGATCGACCCTCCGTCGTCGCGAACGATGCGCAGGCGCATGATCAGGCGGCCGAGCGACTTGCCCTTCGTGAGGGTCTCGATCGTGCACGGCAGGCCGACGATGACCGCGACCTGCACTACGAGCACGATCGCCGTCAACATCGCGAATTCGAGGCCAGCGCCGTTGTCCGGCAGGGAGTTGATCCACCAGATCACGACGAAGAACGATGCGATCATCGCGACGACCGTCACGACCCCGTCGATGAGGCCCGAGACGGCGCGCAGCAGGAAGCCCGCCGGCCGCACGTCGAGCGCGACGCCCTCGCCCACGACGATCTGCTCGTCGCTGACATCGAGCGCCGATCCGGCGACTCCCCGTGTTCGCGCGATGCCATCCCCGGGAATGACAGACGCCCCCGCCTGACTCATGCCACCATTGAAACAGATGGACCTCGACGCTTATACGACCGCGAAGCGCGGCGATTGGGATCGCCTCGGCGAACTCGCGAAGCGAACGCAGCTGTCCGGTGCCGAAGCCGACGAACTCATCGGCCGCTACCAAGCAGGCGCGACCGACCTCAGCGCCTTGCGGACGACTTACGGCGAGACCGCCGAGGCCGAC
>JBQDJW010000315.1:0-4392 GCA_052086425.1 Pseudoclavibacter sp.
CCTCGGTGTCGATGAGGCTCGAGACGAGGATGCCGCCTGACCCCATACCGAGCGTCAGACCGTCGCGCTCCGAGCGTTCGAACTGGTTGAGGCCCTCCTTCTGGCCGCCGCCAGGCACGTTCTCGACGACGACCTCTGGGTTGCCCTCGAGGTACTCCGACAGATAACCCGCGAGCATGCGGCTGAAGGTGTCGGATGCGCCCCCTGCGTCGAAGGGGACGATCATCGTGATCCGCTCGCCCTCGAAGTAGGCGCCGTCGCCGTCGCCTCCCCCTCCGCCTCCCTGATTGGTGACTCCGCAGCCCGTGAAGACCAAGAGTCCGATCGCGGCCACTGCGGTGGCCAAGAATCCTCTGCGTTTCGGTGACATCGTCGTCGCCCCTCGTTGAATGAACGTCTGTTCTTCGCAGTTCAGGCGCGAACATCCTCATACGCGCCATGCAACATCGGCAGTATTGCATACAATCTCTGCTGGGTGCTATACATTGATTGAGGGGGCATCAATGACGAGACACCCGATACCGTCGCTCGCGGCTCACAACGCACCGGCGGCATCCGAACGTGATCGCGCGATCCGTGGAGCATCCCGCGGGCCGGGCAACCATGACCGCGGCGTTTTCAACCTGCGAGAGACCATCGGGCTCCGAGAGGGCATCGAGCGTCGCGCGGACCTCATCGCCGACGGGACATCGCCCGCCGACGAGCAGGCGCTGCGCGCGATCCTCTCGAACGAGTTCGCGCCGTCTCGCCTCGTCGTGCGCGAGATCTCCGCAGCCGACCCGCCCGCCCTCCTCGGCTGGATCGTGCGGCACGAGGTCGTGCACCCCATCGTCGACGACGCCGCGCTCCTGCGCCGCCTCGAGCCGGCCGATCGCGTCACTTTCGGCCTCTTCCACCCGGAGCTGCCCGACGAACCAGTCGCGTTCACCTCGGTCGCCCTAGCGAGCACGCCGGTCGACTCGATCGATGAATTGCTCGCCGCCGACCGCTCCACCGAACGCGAAACTGTCGCCGTCGACACGGCCGTCGACTCGGCCACCCCCACGATCGCGGTCTTCTACTCGATCCAGACCTGCCACGCCGGGTTGCGCGGGCTCGGTCTCGGCCGCACGATGATCGCCGAAGCGCGGGCCGCGCTCATGGCCGCCAACCCCTCGATCCGGCACACGGTGACACTCTCCCCTGCGCCGACGCTGCGGGCCTGGCTCACGTACGCCACTGTCGCCGAAGCCGCGTCCGACGGCGATGCCGCAACCGCAGGCTCGCCCGCCTCGACCGTGTCGCGCGCGCTCGCCGCCGGTGAGCATCCGCCCCGTGCGCTGCTCGACGACCTCGCCGAGCGATTCGTCGTCGATGCGACCGCGCGGCGCGACGATGCTCGCGACCAGGACAGTCACCGCCGCGCATCGGGTCGCGGCGGCGACGCTCCCCGCGACCCCGTCGCCCGATTCCACCTCGGCAACGGCGCCAGCCTCGACCGCGCTCTCCCCGGTGCCGCCTTGTCGCCGCTGGCCCGCGACCAGTCGTACGGGGTCATGATGAGCTACCGATACGACGGGAAGACGGGGCAGTGAGCGCGCGCCAGGAACCGCATCGGGCGACCGAGAACGGCGAGAGCCCGCAGGCGCCGACAGAGAACCTCTTCTGCGCGCTCATGCCCGCGGACGGCGACGCCGAGCGCGTCGCAATCGAACTGCCAGACGGCAGGCAGGTGCGGTACGCGGAGCTCGACCGGCTCGCCGCGGCGTACGCCGCCGCCCTCGAGGCCGCAGGCGCACAGCCGGGCGACCGCGTCGTGGCCGTCGTGCCCAAAAGCATCCACGCCGTCGTGATCTACCTCGCCGCGTTGCGGGCCGGCGCCGTGTACGTGCCGATCAACCCGTCGTACACGGCCACCGAGCTCGAGTTCTTCGTCGGCGATGCGAACCCGGCTGTGGTGGTGTGCGAGCCGGGCCGAGCAGACGATCTCGCCGCGCCGAGCGAACGGGCCGGAGCCCGGATGCTCACGGTCACCCCGGACGGCGCCGGCACGCTCGGCGAGGCGGCCGCGCGTGCAGTCCCTCGGCCGGCGGTGCGGCGAGGCCGCGGCGACCTCGCCGCGATTCTCTACACGTCCGGCACGACCGGGCGGTCGAAAGGGGCGATGCTCACCCACGGCAACCTCGCGGCGAACGCCAACACGCTGCGCGAGCAGTGGCGCTTCACGCGCGACGACGCGCTCGTGCACGCCCTGCCCGTCTTCCACACCCACGGCCTCTTCGTCGGCATCAATGTCTCGTTCCTCGCCCGCGCGAAGGTGCTGCTGCAGCCCCGCTTCGAAGCGACGGCGGTCGCCGACGCCCTACGGCGGGCGACCGTGCTCATGGGCGTGCCGACGTACTACTCGCGCCTGCTCGAGGTGCCGGATCTGCGCGAACGCGCTTCGAGCATGCGACTGTTCATCTCGGGCTCGGCCCCGCTGCCGGCCGAACTGCACCACGGGTGGGCGGAGCGCACCCGGCACGCGATCCTCGAGCGCTACGGCATGACCGAGACGACGATGCTCGCCTCGAACCCGATCGACGGGGAGCGCCGCGCCGGCACCGTCGGCCTGCCCCTGCCCGGCGTCGACCTGCGCATCGCAGAACCGGATGCGCAGGGGATCGGCAGCATCGAGGTGCGCGGCCCGAACGTGTTCGTCGGCTACTGGGGCCTGCCGGAGCGCACGGCGGACGAGTTCACCGACGACGGCTTCTTCATCACGGGCGACCTCGGGCGCATCGATGGCGACGGCTACGTCGAGATCGTCGGGCGCGAGAAGGACCTCGTGATCACGGGCGGCTACAACGTCTACCCCAAAGAGGTGGAACGCGCACTCGACGAGCTCGACGACGTCGAGGAGAGCGCCGTGTTCGGAGTGCCGGATCCCGACCTCGGCGAGCGCGTGATCGCCGCAATCGTGCCGGCCCCCGGCGCATCACCCGCAGCAGACGAGCTCGACGCTCGCCTGGCGGAACACCTCGCCCGCTACAAGCGCCCGCATGATTACGTCGTGCTGCCGGCGCTGCCGCGAAACGTCATGGGCAAGGTGCAGAAGAACGAACTGCGCGCTCGCCACCCGAGCGCTGACGAAACGACGACGACGCCCAGACAGGCGGCGTCGCAGCGAAAGGAGTACACCCCATGACGAGCCCGAACTCGACGGCGACGACGGCGGAGACCTCGACGACGGAACCGGCACCGGAGCCGGCCGACGTCGCTGACGCATCCGAAGCATCCGGAATCGATCACGACGGCCACGACCACGACGACGACCACGGCGCCCTGATCGAGGTGCACGATCCGACCGGGTTCCCGCCCGTCGTCACGGCGAAGTCGCCGGCCGACCGGCTCGACTCGCTCGACGACCGCACGGTGTATCTCATCGACAGCCGCTTCGACGATTCGATCGAGCTTCTGAAGCAGATCGAGGCGTGGTTCGCGGCGCACATGCCGACCGTGAGCGTGCGCATCGAACAGCTCGCCTCGACCTACGCGAAGGACGACCCCGAACTGTGGGCGCGAGTGAAGTCGAACGGCGACGCGGCGATCCTGGGCGTCGGCCACTGCAGCACCTGCGCGCCCGCCGTCTCGACGCACGCGATCACCCTCGAGACGAAGTACGGGATCCCGACCGTCGCCGTGCACACCGACAAGTTCAAGCGCGTCGTCACGTCGGTCGCCCGCATGGGCGGCCTGCCCGAGCTGCCGCAGGTGTTCGTGCCGCAGCCCGTCATGGGCAAAACACCGGATGAGCTGCGCGACTACGTCGAGGGGGCCGACCCGACGACCGGCACCCCCGTCATGCGCGCGATCACCGAGGCGCTCACGCTGGCGCCGGCGCCCGTTAAGGCACCCGCGCCGGACGTCTCGGAGAAGCGATTCGTCGCCCCCGCGAGCACCCATCGCCTCGCCGAGCAGTTCGCCGAGAACCACTGGACGGACCAGCTGCCGATCGTGCTGCCGACGAAGCGCCGTGTGCGCGAAATGCTCGCGGCGACGAGTCATGACGCGGACGAGGTGGTCGGGCGTCTGCAGCCGACGGCGAACCGTGGGGCGTGGAGCTTCACGGTCGAGAAGGTCGCCGTCAACGCCGTCATGGCGGGCGCGAAGCCCGCATATTTCCCGGCGATCCTGGCGCTTGCGGCGAGCGGGCAGACGGCTCGAGGAAGCACCTCGAGCTCGGGCGCCGCGATGACGGTCGTGAACGGGCCATTCCGCGACGAGGTCGGCATGAACAGCGGGATCGGCGCGATGGGGCCGTACAACCACGCGAACGCGACGATCGGCCGCGCCTACAGCCTGCTGTCGCAGAACCTGCAGGGCGGGTCTGTTCCCGGTGAGACGTTCATGGGCTCGCTCGGCAACAACTAC
>JBQDJW010000316.1:0-4390 GCA_052086425.1 Pseudoclavibacter sp.
ACGACCTGACCTGAGCCTGACGAGCTACAGCGTCCACCCCGTATAGGCCTCGGCGAGGTAGGTGCGGCCGGCCTCCGACTCGACGACCGAGCGCAGCTCGCCGAGCTGACGGCGCTCGTCGAACTCATTGTGCTCGGGCAGCTTGTGCAGCATGCTCGTCATCCACCACGAGAAGTTCTGCGCCTTCCAGATGCGCCGCGAGGCAGTCTCGGCGTATGCATCGATCAGGCGCGCGTCGTTCTCGCCGAACATCGCGTGCAGGGCGTCGGCGAGGATCATGACGTCGGCGATCGCAAGGTTCATGCCCTTCGCGCCGGTCGGTGGAACCGTGTGCGCGGCATCGCCGACGAGCGCGGCCCGGCCGTGGCGCAGCTCGCGCGCGACGAAGCTGCGGAAGCGCAGCACGTCGCGCTGGAAGATCCGGCCCTCGTTCAAAGCGGTGCCGGGCACGCGCGCCTGCAGCGTCTCCCAGATCTCGGCCTCGCTCATCGCGTTCGGATCCGCATCTGGGGCGCACTGGAAGTACATCCGCTGCACGTCGTGGCTGCGCTGACTGATCAGGGCGAAGCCGTTCTCCGAGTTGCTGTAGATCAGCTCGTCGGCGCTCGCCGGGGCCTCGCAGAGGATGCCGAACCACGCGAACGGGTACTCGCGGAAGTATCCGTCTCGCGACGTGCCGGCGATCGCGGGGCGCACGACGGAGCGCGATCCGTCGGCCCCGACGACGAAGTCGGCCTCGATGACGAGCTCGGAGCCATCGGCGTCCGTCGCGACCACGCGCGGCCGGTCGGCGTCGACGTCGTCGACGCGAGAGGCGGTGACGTTGAACCGCAGATCCTGCCCGGCCCCCAGGCGCAGCGCGAGCATGTCCTTCAGCACCTCGTGCTGCGGGTAGAGCCAGACGCTGCGCCCGACGAGGCCGGGGAAGTCGATGCGGTGACCCTCGCCGCGCAGCCGCAGCTCGATGCCGTCGTGGCGGTCGCCGACCGTGTGCACGCGGGTGTTCGTATCGATGCGGGTGAGCAGGTCGACCGTGCCCTGCTCGAGGATGCCCGCGCGGATGGTCGACTCGATCTCGTCGCGCGAGCGCTGGTCGATGACGACGGATTCGACGCCCGCCTCGGCCAACAGGTGGGAGAGGATGAGGCCGGCGGGCCCGGCGCCGACGATCGCGACCTGGGTGCGGATGCTCGTGCTCATGTGCGTCTCCTTCGACGGGATCGGTGCAACGGATGCTGTGCACCAGTGTGCCGCGGGCCGAACCGGCCCCGCGCCCGAATCCCGTTGAACGGGAATCAGTGCATCGTCCGGAGATCCTGTTCGATCGCGCGAGCGGATCCGACCAGCGCATTGACGGCGGGCGTCGTCTCCGCCGCGCGCGGCAGGACGACCGACAGCGCCGCGACGACCTCGCCGCGTTCGCGCAGCGGAACGGCGACTCCGGTCGAGACGGCTTCCATGGATCCGGGCGCGATGGCGTACCCGCGACGACGGATCGATGCGAGCAGCGAGCGCAGTGTATCCGGATCCGTCACCGTCTCAGACGCGACCGCGCGCAGCGGGGCGCTCAGCACGCGGTCGCGCACGTCGGGATCCGCGTGCGCGAGCAGAACGAGCCCGGACGACGACGCGTTCAGCGGCAGTCGCCCGGCGACGCGCGTGATGTTGGCGCCGGCGTGCGGGTGTGAGAGCCGTTCGAGAAAGAGGGCCTCCTCGTGCTCGAGCACCGCGAGCTGCGTGTGCTCTCGGACCAGCGTCTGCACGCGCTCCATATGCGGCAGGGCCGCCTGTCGCAGTCGCAGCGCGCTGGATCCGCGCAGTGCGAGCTCCCACAATCGCATGCCGAGGCGGATCCGATTCTCGTCATCGCGCTCGAGCAGGCCGGCCGCGACGAGGTTGCCGATGATGCGGTGCGTCGTCGACGAGGGGAGTCCGGTGCGCTCGGCGATCTCGGCGGCCGTCTGCGTGGTCCGCTCGGCCTGGAACGTGTCGAGCACGCGCACGATGCGCTCGGTCATCGAGTCGCCGGAGCGAGAGTTCGCCATGGGGCCAGCTTCGCACGGTGGCGGGTGTACAATCGTTGGCACCCCAACTAATCCGGACGATTCGGGCGCCCTTCGCCGACCGGACCGGAGTGATCAAAGGAGATCTGATGCAGTTCTACCGCGACGGATACCGCCCCGGAGACCCCGACCTTCGCGTTGCCGCGCCGCAGGCGGCAGATCGCGGAGATGTCTTCCCCGATGAGGTCGACGTGCTGATCGTGGGCACCGGGCCCGCGGGATCCGTGCTCGCGGCGCAGCTCGCCGAGTTCCCCGACATCACCACGCGCATCGTCGAGCGCCGCGAGCAGCCGCTGCAGGTCGGGCACGCCGACGGCGTTGCATGCCGCACGGTCGAGATGTTCCAGTCGTTCGGACTGGCCGACGCGCTCGTGCGCGAGGCGTACTGGGTGAACGAGGTGCGCTTCTGGGGGCCGTCCGAGAAGGATCGCTCGAAGATCACCCGCACGGGATGGGTCGACGACACCCCGGAGGGGCTCAGCGAGTTTCCGCACGTCATCGTCAACCAGGCGCGCATGCAGCAGTACCTGCTCGAGCACGCCGCGAAGTCGCCGAGCCGGCTCGAGGCCGACTACGGCATCGAATTCGTCGGCTACGAGATGAACGACTCCGCGCACCCCGTGACGGCCACGCTGCGCCGCACCGACGGCAGCGAGTTCGCGGTGCGGGCGAGATACGTCGTCGGATGCGACGGAGCGCGCAGCAACGTGCGCCGCGCGCTCGGCATCACGCTCAAGGGCGACGCCGCGAACCATGCCTGGGGCGTCATGGACGTGCTCGCGGCCACCGACTTCCCGGACTGGCGCACCAAGAACGTCGTGCAGTCGGCCGGCAAGGGCAGCCTGCTGATGATCCCGCGCGAGGGCGGCAATATGGTGCGCTGCTACGTCGACCTGGGCGAGGTCCAGGCGGGCGACAGCGAGATCCGAAGCACGTCGGCCGAGGAGCTGCGCACCGTCGCCAACGCCATCCTGTATCCGTACTCGATCGACGTGAAGCAGGTCGCCTGGTCGAGCGTGTACGAGGTCGGCCAGCGGGTCGCCGACCGCTTCGACGATCTGTCCGAGAGCTCCCCGCAGGACGCCGTGCCGCATCTGTTCGTCGCCGGCGACGCCTGCCACACGCACAGCGCCAAGGCCGGTCAGGGCATGAACGTCTCGATGCAGGACGCCTTCAATCTCGGCTGGAAGCTCGCCGCGGTTCTGCAGGGACGATCGGATGCGACCCTGCTGCGCACCTACTCCGAGGAGCGCCAGCGGATCGCCGTCGACCTCATCGAGTTCGACAAGTACTGGTCGGACTTCATCGCGCAGCCCGCCCTCGACCCGGAGCACCCCGAGCAGGGCGGCGTCTCGGCGGCCGACATGCAGGCGGAGTTCGCGCGGCAGGGCCGCTACACGGCGGGGCTCGCGACGCAGTACACGCCGTCGCTGCTCACCGGGATCGCCGACTACCAGGATCTGGCAACCGGCTTCGAGATCGGCACCCGTTTCCACTCGGCGCCGGTGCGCCGCGTCGCGGATGCCCGGCCGCTGCAGCTCGGACACTCGCACACCGCCGATGGTCGCTGGCGGATCTACGCGTTCGGCGATGAGTCGAGCGCCGCGCTGCAGGAGTTCTCGACGTGGCTGAGCGAAGGAGACGATTCTCCCGTGCGCGCCTTCACCGCGGCCGACGCCGATATCGATAGCGTCATCGACGTCCACGCCGTGTTCCGCGGCTCGCATCACGATGTCGATGTCACGGCACTGCCGTCGCTGCTGCTTCCGAAATCCGGCCCGCTCGGCCTGCAGGACTGGGAGAAGGTGTGGGCCGCCGACGCGAAGGACGATATCTTCGTCAGCCGGGGGATCGACGCCGGCGGCGCGATCGTCGTCGTGCGCCCCGACCAGTACATCGCGCACGTGCTGCCGCTGTCGGCGCGGGAGGAACTGCGGGAGTTCTTCGCCGGCTTCCTGCTGCCGGCATGAGCGCCGCGGCGGGGGAGGCGGATGCCGTCGTGACGATCTCCGATCTCCCCGAGCCCCAGCGGCACATCGGAAACCTCATCCGGCGTGCGCAGCAGCTGCACCTCGTGACCTGGGCGCGCGTGGCATCCGCGGAGATCACGAGCGCGCAGTACAGCATCCTCGCGGTGCTCGACCGCGCGGGCGAGGCGAGCCAGCGCGAGCTGTGCGACGAGGTCGACCTCGACCGTTCGACGATCGCCGACCTCGTGCGGCGCATGGAGAAGGCGGATCTCATCGCGCGGCGTCGCGCCGAGGGAGACGCGCGCCGCAACGGCGGAACCCCCACCCACCACCGCGCCCCCGAGCGCGCCCCGCACG
>JBQDJW010000317.1:0-4387 GCA_052086425.1 Pseudoclavibacter sp.
GAAAGCGCCGATAGCCATAGAGAGGAGCGCCATCGTCGCCGCACCCCTCGACACAGTGGTCGAGGTAGTCATGCTTCGAGCGTAGAGGACGCCGCCCTGTGTACGGGCCGAGTCCGAGCCGCCGTGGCCGGGGCTCAATGCCGCGACGGGTCCGCAACTACAGTCGCTGAAGCTGCCGGTCCTGTCGCGGTCGACGTGGCACTACCGGCAGTCCCCTCGCGAGCGGGTCGCCGACCCGGCGCCCCAGTCCGAGCGGGCATACGAGTCGCGGATTAGTGCTGCCGACCGGGAGCGGATCGGCGAGCTCATCGTGTTCGGGTGGGCAACGCAGAACTCGGTGGACCATTCGCTCGCGACGGCACGGGATACCGGGGTGCTGCTCGCGTCAAGACGCACCTGGTGGCGGATCGCGGCGCAGCTCGAGGACCAGTTGCTGCGGCTGAAGGTCCCTACCCGTAAGGACCGCCGACAGCCCCGGAACTAACCCCGGACGTTCGATACGCACGTGCGTCCAGGCAGGATATCGAGGCACGACCGGATGAGCTGACGTCTCGTTATCCTGAGAGGGACCGATCCTCAGGAGTGCGATGAAGTTCACATGGGTCACCCCGCCGAAGAAGGCGGCCATGCCGACGCCGAAGGCGTTCGCTGTCGCGCCGACGCCCGCGGCTGCCGCTTCGGCTGTCACGCAGCTGCCCGCACCGAAAATTGCTTCGATCCCTGCTCAGGCTCCTGGGCCGCATCTGCGCATCACCCCCGTCACGCACCCACCCGCTGCGCCGGGCGCGGCGATTCCCCAGCTCGAGGGCGACGCTCTCGCCGCCGTGGAGCACCGTGGCAGCCACATCCAGATCATCGCGGCAGCCGGTTCGGGCAAGACTGAAGTCGTCTCGCAGCGCGTGGCATCGCTTCTGGCGGAAGGTGAAGCACCTGAGTCGATCGTCGCGTTCACATTCACAGAAAAGGCAGCGTCAGAGCTCAAGGAGCGCATCCGCGAGCGGGTGACAGCGCGCATGGGCGCCGAGGCGACGGATCAGCTGGGTCGTCTTTTCGTCGGCACGATCCATGCCTACTGCTTCCGCCTGTTGCAGACCTACGTGCCGCGCTACGAGACCTACACGGCGCTCGACGCGAACCAGCTGACGAACTTCCTCTACCGCTCCAACCGCATCATCGGCATCGGCGAGGCGATCGCCGGCAGCGGCGTGTTCAACAGCATCGGCACCTTCCAGCGCGGCATCGACGTGATCGAAAATGAGCTGATCGCAGTCGACTCCCTGCCGCCGAGTGATTTCCGCACCGCGGCCGAGAACTACTACGCCGAGCTCGACCGACATCAGTACATGTCCTTCGGCACGCAGATCGTGCGCGCGGTCGAGGCGCTCTCCGATCCCGAGGTGCACGACGCCGTCACCACACCGTTGCGGCACCTCATCGTCGACGAATATCAAGACGTGAACGCCGCGCAGGAGCGACTCGTCGAGCTTCTGGCGAAGCCCCACGGCCGTGTGGATGTGGTGGTGGTCGGAGACGACGACCAGGCGATCTACCAGTGGCGCGGTTCCTCGGTCGAGAACATCGTGACGTTCACGCAGCGCTACCCGAACGTCGCCCAGTTCAGGTTGCTGACCAACCGGCGCTCACGCCCGGGGATCGTCGAGATCGCGAACATCTTCGCTGGCACGATCCCGGGCCGCATCGACAAGGAGATGCGCCCCTCCCGTGAAACCGATGGCCCAAGCGTTGCGATGGTTCGTGATCCCGGTACGGAGGCGGACGCCGCACGCGCGATCGCTGACGAGATCCTCGACCTCCACGCCCGCGGTCTCCCGTTCCGCGACATCGCGATCCTCGTGCGCGGCCGTGCTGCCTATCCTGCTCTGCTCGAGGCGCTCGAACACGCGGGGGTGCCGGTGCAGGCCGGCGGACGGTCGGGGCTGTTCACACAACCCGAACCTCAGGTGTTCGGAGCGACGTATGCCTGGATCGCCGGACTCGATTGGCGCACCGAACAGTACGGGCCACGTCATAACGTCACACTTCCGGTGCTGCTGGCGCAGTACCAGGCGGTCTTCGCCCTTGGCAATGACAGGGTGCAGGAGCTCGAGAAGCACCTCACCGCGTGGCGGGAGCGCGCGCTCGCCAGCACGTTCAACGAAAGCCTCGTGCGCGACTTCTACACGCTGATGGATCTCCTGGGCGCCAGCACCTGGGCCCTCACCAACCCGCTCACGCGCAATCGCCTCGGCACCATCGCACGGTTCACCGCGGTGCTCGCCGACTATGAAGGCGTGTCCTGGCGGTCGCGCCGGGACCCCGACAACCCGAGTGAGCAGGTCGGCGGTCGAAGCGGCGGCGAATGGTTCTACAAGAACCTCGCGATCCTGATGTCGAACTACGCGTTCGGTGCGTACGACGACTTCTCGGGCGAAGAGGGCTTATCGGATGACGGCATCGCGCTGGGCACGGTGCACGGCTCGAAGGGCCTCGAATGGCCCGCCGTATTCCTGCCGTCGCTCGTGAAGACTCGATTCCCCTCGAGCCGCAACGGCCGGTCTCAGGATTTCCCGGCTGAACTCATCGGGCGATTCGATCGTTCACGTTACGAAGGCACCGACGCCGACGAGCGTCGCCTGTTCTACGTCGCCCTGACGCGAGCGCGTGACGCGGTGCTGCTCTCAAGCTTCTCTCGTTTGGCGGGCGGGAAGAATCGCTCCGCTTCGCCCTACTTCGACGAGCTGATGCGTGCCTACGGCCACCAGGGGTATCCGTCGTCGGCGACGAGCCGCTCGCACTCGGCCGCGCACGACCTCGCGATCACCTACAGCGAGCTCGCTGCGTTCGAGTCGTGCCCGCGCAGCTACCTGCTGAAAAACGAACTGGGCTTCATGCCTGCGATCCGCCCCGAGTTGGGGTACGGCAACGCCGTGCACCACACCATGCGCGTCCTCGCCGAACGCACCCGGGCGACCGGCGCCGCTCCAACCGCCGTGCAAGTGGATCAGCTGCTCGCGTCCGAATTCTTCCTCCCCTTCGCGAACAAGGCGGGACATCGCGAGATGAAGGAGAAGGCTCGCAGGTTGGTGATGCGTTACGTTACCGACCATTCCGGGGATCTGTTGCGCACGTGGGCGACGGAACGGCCATTCGAACTCTTCCTGGACGGCGTTGTGGTGTCAGGCCGAGCAGACGTCATCTACGACACCCACCAGGGTGAGATGGGGCAGCTCGCCCTCGTGGACTACAAGACGTCCACCGGCGGCGCAGTCGATGCGCTGCAGCTGCAGATCTACGCCGAAGCCGGGCGCCGCGAGGGGCTCGACGTCAGCGCGGCATTCGTGCACGACCTCGGAGCCGAGAGCCGAATCCCCATCGATGTCTCCGCCGCGGCCATCTCGCGAGCGGAAACGCAGATCATCGCGACCGTCGACAGCCTTCGTCGCCGCGAGTTCGAGCCGCGTCCTGGGCGACGGAAATGCCGTGAGTGCGACGTGCGGGCGCTGTGCTCCGCCGCCGCCCAGCGGTGACGCGCGCGACGCTCAGTTCCCGATCCAGTGAGCAGGGAACCAGCCGGCTCGGGTGACGGTGCACACGTACACCGGGTTCCCGTCAATCAGGGTGGCCATCGTTCCGTTCTGGTCGACCTTGAATCGGCCGCCACTCGGACGCACCGTTTGCATGGCGTCGCGCACGATCGAGGCGGTCACTTCGCCGATCACGCTAGCGAGGGTCCGTCCGCTATACAGTGGCAGGATGTTGCCCGCCGTGTCGAGCTGGTACGAAGCTCCTTCACGCCACGCGGCCGCAGCGGCAGCGCCGTTTTCCCCGAACTCTATGATCGCGGGGCCATCCGACGACCGCGTGGCGGCAGGCGCAGCGGTGGGATGCGCGTCGAGGTAAGCCTCTCGAACCGCATCGGGGATCCGACCACGCTCACCCACCGAATACCCGTGCTTACGAGCCCACGTGCGAATGACCGGGATCGAGGGGATCACCGGGCGCGGATTCGCTGCGCTCACGCGAGCGTCCTCAGAGGGTGCGTCCTCAGAGGGTGCGTCCTCGCTTGCGGGTGTTTTCATAAAGCGCGGTCGCTCGATCGGCGCCCACAGGCCGCGTGGGGCCGGCTCATCGGCCCACACGGAGGGCCTCGTGTCGAAGTCAGGCTCAGCGACCCGACTCGGTTCAGCGAGCTCACGTTCTTCGCCGATGCCGCCGCTCGCCGCCAGCTCATCGATGTCATCGATGCTGACGCTGTCGGTCTGCACGGCCGGAGATTCCTCCGCCTCGACACGGAGCTCAGCCAGCCGCTTGGCGTCGCGAGCCTCCTTGCGCACACGCGCAAGCTCCTCCGCTCCCGCGGCCCGCTCGCGCATCTCCTCGAGCCGCT
>JBQDJW010000318.1:0-4372 GCA_052086425.1 Pseudoclavibacter sp.
CTCACCGAGGCGGTGCGGCGACGCCCCTACTCGGTGGTGCTGTTCGACGAGGTCGAGAAGGCGCACCCCGAGGTGTTCGATCTGCTGTTGCAAGTGCTCGACGACGGGCGGCTCACCGACGGCCAGGGCCGCACGGTCGACTTCCGCAACGTCATCATGATCCTCACCTCGAACCTCGGCTCGCACTACCTCGTCGACCCGCTGCTCGGCGACGACCAGAAGGAGTCGGCCGTGATGGCGCTCGTGCGCCAGTCGTTCAAGCCCGAGTTCGTGAACCGGCTCGACGACCTCGTCGTGTTCTCGGCCCTCACAGAAGACGAGCTCGCCAGGATCGTGCAGCTCTACGTCGCGCGACTCGAGGCGCGACTCGTCGAGCGCCGGCTGACGCTCGACGTCGACGACGATTCACGCGCCTGGCTCGCCGAGCGCGGATACGACCCCATCTACGGCGCCCGCCCGCTGCGGCGGCTCATGCAGCGCGAGATCGACGACCGGCTCGCCCGCGGGCTGCTCGCCGGGTCGATCCGCGACGGCGACACGGTGCGCGTGCAGGTCGCGTCGGACGGCGACTCGCTCGTCGTGCAGTCGGCCACGCCGCATCCGGTCTCGGTCGAGTAGGCGGCGGGCCTGGCGCTTCCGCGCCTACGCGAGCGGGCGCAGCAACAGCTCGTCGAGGTCGCGGCGGCTTCGCTCGCGCGCGTCGCGCTCGCGAACCTCCTCCGGCACCTCGTCCGACGAGTCGTGCGCGCCGAGCGCCATGACCGCCATCGGCACCTGGGTGGCGTCGAGTTCGAGCGCGGAGCGGAGCGCATCGGCGTCGAATCCGCCCATCTGGTGCACGTTGAGCCCGAGGTGCTCGGCCTGCACGGTCGCGTGGGCGGCGGCTTGGCCGAGGTCGTACTCGGCCCACCGGAACGTCGTGCCGTCGCGCTCGGTGCAGGCGACGAATGCGATCAGGGCCGAGCAGCGCGGCGCCCACACCGTGTTGAAGCCGGTGAGCGTCGCGGCGATCGCGTCGAATGCCTCGCTGCCGCGTACGCCGGCCGCGAACGCCCATGGCTGCGAATTGCCCGATGAGGGCGACCAGCGCGCCGCCTCGAGCACGCTGCGCAGGTCGTCCGTCGACACCTCGTGCGCCGAGTCGAAGCCGCGCGGGCTCCACCGGTCGGCGAGCGCGGGGGCGATCGGATGGGTGGTGTCGTTCCGTGCTGTCAGCATCGGAGTCCTTTCACGTGAGTCGCTCTCGGATGCCAGAGGGGCGCATCCGAACCCCTCAATGGTTTCACGGGTTTCGTCGCAGCTTGGCTCGTGCACAATAGTCGCGCCGTGCGCCTCGGACTCAGAACTCCCCTCGCCCCGAACCCAGAGAGGTTCGGGCGTTTCGCGCGCGCGCTCGCAGCGATCGCGACCGTGTGCGTCCTCGTCGTGGTGCTCGCCGCCTGCACGTCGCGCCCGGCGCCGCTCGAAGACCCGCCGCCGGTCCCGTCCGAGACGGCCACCTTCGAGACCGACGCGATCGAGGCGGCCATGGACGCCATGCTCACGGCTGGTGCGCCGGCCGTGCTCGTCGAGGTGCGCGACGGCGACGAGGTCTGGCGGCACGCGCTCGGCGTCACGACCGTCACCGGCTCGGAGCGGCCAGACCCGCTCGCGCAGGTGCGCATCGCGAGCGTGACCAAGTCGATGATCGGCACGATCCTGCTGCAGCTTGAGGCCGAGGGTGATCTCGACCTCGACGAGCCGATCGAGACGTACCTGCCAGACCTGCTGCTCGGCCGCGAGGTCGTCGCCGCCGACGGTGCGGATGGCGCGGACGACGAGGGCGGCACGGATTCGGGCGGCGCGACCGACGGCGAAGGCGACGATGCGAGCCCCGGCGCGACGGGAGCATCCGGGCCCGAGCTGAGTCTGGAACCCGAGCCGGAGCCGACCGGTCCGGAGTGGACTGCGCCAGCCGACCCCGAGTCGCAGGTGCCGAACGAGGTGCCCGATGGCGCGACGCTCGGCACCGACGTGACGTTCGACGGCGAGGGCGAGCCGATCCTCGACCCCACCTCCACCGTGACGGCGCGCATGCTCGCGCAGCACGTGGCCGGACTTCCCGACTACATCAACACGTTCCCACTGAAGGATTTCGCGGAGCTGCCCTCGACGCTCGCGGGCGATTACTCGCTCGAAGAGCTGATCGGGCGCGTCGCGGCGCAGCCGTGGACCGCCCCGCCCGGAGCCGGGTTCAGCTACTCGAACACGAACTACCTCGTGCTCTCGCTCCTCATCGAGCAGATCACGGGAGACCCGATCGACGAGGTGTTCGATGAGCGCATCGCCGACCGCGGCAACCTCGAGGTCACGTCGCTGCCGAGTGAGGCCGAGCTGCCGGAGGGCGGCGCGCACGGCTATTTCGAGCTCGACGGGGTCTACATCGACGTGTCGAAGCAGTCTGGCTCGCTGTGGTCGGGGGCGGGCGGCGTCGTCTCGACGGTTGGCGACGTGAACTCGTTCTACCGCGGTCTCATGCAGGGCGCCTATCTGCACGCGGGCGAGCTGCACGAGGCCCTCGACCTGAACGACGCGGGGTACGGCATCGGCATCCAGGGCCATGCCGACCCGTGCCCGGCGGGCGACCCCGTGTACGCGACGGTGCCGCCAGAGGCCGGCGGTGGTGCGGACGACGGCGACACGGACGACGGCGGCACGCCCGGTGCGCCGGATGCGTCGAGCGGGGGAGCGGAGACGCCCGGCTCAACCGGCGAGGCCGGGGAAACGGGCGAGACCGGCGAACCTGGCGAGGCCGGGGTGTCGGACGAGTCCGGGGCGCACGGCGATTCGCGGGATGCTGAACCCGGGCCGGTCGTTGACGGTGCGTCGGGCGACCGGCCGGCAGTCGCTGCGGCACCGACCTCGTCGACCGACGCGCCGACGCCGAGTGATCCGGGCCTGCCGCCGACGCCGACGGCCATCGAGCGCTTCGAGATCGGCGAGCCGGGCATGACATATGGGCACCTGGGCTCGGGCCTCGGGTACCGCATCCTGTCGATGTCGAGCCCAGACGGCGAGCGCCAGGTGACCGTGTCGTGGACTGCCTCGCCGGTCGACTACGGCGCCGACCCGCGCATCGAGCCGGCCTGGCAGGCCGTCGACGCGGCACTGATGGCGACCTGCCCGCGGGCGTAGGGCGCGCAGGGCGACGCGGGTCGGGCGACGGATGCGCGCACGTCACGTTGCGGCGGTAATCGGGCCCCGTTGATCGCCGAGGCGTAGCGTTGGCGCATGACTTCGAACTCGGCCCAGGCCGCCGCGGCGGGCGCCGCAGGGGATGACACGGCGCAGGCCGTCGGGCGCGTCGCGGCCGCCGCCGACGAGCGGGCCGCAGCGGAGCCGGCGGGGCGCAGTGCGACGATCAACCCGCCCATCGCCCTCTCGCACGACTTCGCGACTGCCGTGCCCGAGCTCGCGGTGCCGTGGAAGGCCGCTGCGGTCGAGCATCCGCGCATGCTCGCTCTGAGCGAGCAGTTGGCGAACGAGCTCGGCCTCGACGCCGACGCGCTGCGCAGCGAAGCAGGGTTGGCGTTCCTGACGGGAAATCAGCTCCCGGACGACGCCGCGCCGGTCGCGCAGGCCTACTCGGGGCACCAGTGGGGCATGTACACGCCGCAACTCGGCGACGGGCGAGCGCTCCTGATCGGCGAGGCGACGGACCGCAACGGCCGACTGCGCGACATCCACCTGAAGGGTTCGGGAGCGACGCCGTTCTCGCGTGGCGGAGACGGGCTCGCGGCAATTGGCCCGATGCTGCGCGAGTTCTTGATGGGAGAGGCGTTCGCGGCCCTCGGCATCCCGGCGACGCGGGCGCTCGCGGTCATCGGAACCGGCCGGATGGTGCGGCGCGAGGAGGCGCTGCCGGGCGCGCTGCTCGTGCGCACGGCGAGCAGCCACCTGCGGGTCGGGTCGTTCCAGATCGTGGCCGCGGCCGGCAATCTGCCGGTGCTGCGTCGTCTGGCCGACCACGCGATCGACCGCCACGTGCCCGAAGCCGCCGAGGCGGAGCATCCGTACCTGGCGTTCTTCGAGCACGTCGTGAACGCGCAGGCCGACCTCGTGGCCGCCTGGATGCACGCGGGCTTTGTGCACGGCGTGATGAGCACCGACAACACGACGATCTCGGGCGAGACCATCGATTTCGGGCCGTGCGCGTTCCTCGATGGGTTCGACCCGGGCCTGTGGTTCAGTTCGATCGACCAGTTCGGGCGGTACGCGTACGCGAAGCAGCCGTCGATCGTGCAGTGGAATCTGGCCAGGTTCGCCGAGGCACTGCTGCCGCTGCTGCCCCTCACGAGCGACGAGGCGCTCGCCGCCGAGGCCGAGTGGGAGG
>JBQDJW010000319.1:0-4353 GCA_052086425.1 Pseudoclavibacter sp.
GATGTCGCCATACTTCGGCGCGACAGAGGGATACACGCTCGACACGCTCCTGACGATCGCGACCGACCCAGACACCGTCCGCACGTTCCTCGTGACCGCCGCGCTCGCCGGATGCTCAGCGGCCCTCGCGATGATCGCCGCCACCGTCATCCTGTGGGCGGCACGGCTGCGCCGTGGCGCCCTCGCCGCCTTCCTCGACGTGAGTCCGCTGCTGCCCATGATCGTGCCTGGCCTGCTCCTCGCGCTCGGCATCATCACGCTCGTCCTGCTGAGCCCATTCGGGTCGGCCTACGGCTCGCCGCTGCTGCTCGTCATCGCCCTGTTCATCGCGGCCGTTCCCCTCGCGAGCCGCGCGATCTCGGGAGCCGTCGCGCAGATCCCCGCAGAGCTCGAGGACGCCGCCCGCGTCTCGGGCTCGTCGCGCGCCCGATCGCTCTTCGCCGTCGTCTTCCGCCTGCTGCTGCCGAGCGCCCTCAACGGGTGGCTGCTGTGCTTCGTCGTCATGTCGGGCTCGCTTGCGATCCCCATGCTGCTCGGCCAGCGCAACCAGCCGATGCTCGCGATCGCCGTCTACGACGACTACCAGGCGGGCAATTACACCGTCGCGGCGGCCAAATTCGTGCTCTTCGCCCTCGAGGTGCTCGTCGTCGCCGCAGTCATCGAGGCCATCAAACGGATGCTCCGAGCCGGCGGCCGCCGACGTATCCGCCCATCGAGCCCCGCGCATCCGGAGACCCCCGCGCACTCACCGAACCCCGCGCATCCGGCACCACCGCCGGAGCACGCCCCGGCACCACGGTCGCAGCGTCGCGACGACCACCCCCAAGGAGAACGAGTATGACAACGACACCACGCGCCCTCGGCGCGAACGGCACGACCAGATTCTTCAGCGGAACGGCCGCCGCGACCGCAGCGCTGCTCGCGCTCACGGCGTGCGCGTCCGGCGACGCGCCGGCGGGCCCCGGCGGCGACGGCGGCGGCGACGTAGCCGGCGCGATCGACGCCGAGTCGGCCCAGATCTCGCCGGAGGCGGCCGCGCACATGAACGAGCTGTACGCGGCGGCTGTCGAGAACGGCGAGACCGAGATCAACGTGATCTCGGGCCTGCCCGACGACATGCAGCCGGTGTTCGACGCGTTCGAGGCGCAGTTCCCCGAGATCTCGATCTCGGTCACGTCGCTCATCGGCGCCCCGCTGATCGCGCAGCTCGAGTCGGAGCGCGAATCGGGCCAGCGAACGACCGACGTGCTGCACAACCCGAACGGCCACCTCTACACCGACTTCGCCGAGGCGTACGAGGTGCAGTCGATCACGGTTCCGGACGCGCTCGCGGGCAGCGCGGACGAGCTCGTCGACCCCGACGGGTACACGTCCTCGCCGTTCGTCGGCTTCTTCGGCCTCGGGATCTTCACGCCGAGGGCCCAGGAATCGGGCCTCGACCCGAACAACTGGTCGGACTTCGCCGCCCCGGAGTACGCGGGCCTCGTCGGCACGGGCGACCCGACCCTGCCGGGTCCGTCGCAGGACGCGCCGGTCTACCTCTCCCTCAACGAGTCGATGACCGAGGACGACGTCGAGGGCTTCGCGGAGAACGCCGTCGTGAAGGGCACCTACGGCGACGCAGTCGCGGGCCTCATGCAGGGGGAGTACCCCTTCATGTTCGCGGCGCCCGTCTCGGCGATCATCCTCGCCGCCGATCAGGGGGCGCCCGTCGAGTTCCAGCTCATGGACGAAGGCAACTACGTCGTCACTCACAAGCAACTGCTGCTCGACGAGGCCCCGAACCCGAACGCGGCCAAGCTCTACCTCGAGTTCTTGAACACGTTCGCGGCGCAGGAGGCTGCGGCCTCGCGGGGCTTCACGCCCCTGAACGAGGCCGCGAGCGCCGAGACGGTTGCCGATATGCCGTGGACCTCGTTGACCGAGTCGGGCCTCACCGAGATCGTGCCGGCCTCGACGATCGACGACGAGCGTCCGGAGCTCGTCGAGTGGTTCGGCACCATCTTCTAGCGCGACCCGCGCCAAGCACGCAGACGAAGGGAGAGGCGGCATGGCTTCGCTCGAGATCGATGGCCTGACCAAGAGGTACACGCGCGACGCGCTCGCGGTCGACGACCTGACCGTGTCGCTCGGCGAGGGCACGTTCACCACCCTGCTCGGGCCATCGGGATGCGGCAAGACGACGACGCTCCGATGTCTCGCCGGGCTCGAGGTACCGGACGGCGGGAGCATCCGCTACGGCGAGCAGACGTTCGTCGACGTGCGCGACGGGACGTTCGTGCCCCCCAACAAGCGGGGGCTCGGCATGGTGTTCCAGAGCTACGCGCTCTGGCCGAACCGCACCGTGCTCGGCAACGTGACGTACCCGCTGCGGCTGCGGCGCGTGGGCGGCGCCGAGGCCAAGCGGCGCGCGACCGAGGGTCTCGCCGCCGTCGGCCTCGAGGAGTACGGCGAGCGGTACCCGCACGAGCTGTCCGGCGGGCAGCAGCAGCGCGTCGCGCTCGCCAGAGGACTCGTCTCGGCGCGCGGCCTGCTGTTGTTCGACGAGCCGCTCTCCAACCTCGACGCGAAGCTGCGCCTGTCGATGCGCGAAGAGATCCGGCGACTGCACGACGAGTTCGGGTACAGCTGCGTCTACGTCACGCACGACCAGGAGGAGGCGCTCGCGATCTCGGACAACGTGATCGTGATGGATCGCGGCCGCGTGCAGCAGGCGGGCACGCCGCACGACATCTTCGCGCGGCCCGCGTCGGCGTGGGTCGCCGGCTTCGTCGGGTTCGACAACATCCACGAGATCGCCGAGGCCTCGCCCGCCGAGGGCCGCGTCGCGCTCGCCGGCGGCGGGGTCGTGACCGTGCCGGCCGGGGCTGCCGGGCTCGATGGGCTCGGCGAGCTCGTGCCCGGACGCAGCCTCGCTTTCCGCAGCGACGAAGTGGCGGTGACGAGCGAGGCGGCGACGCACGACGATCGGCTCGGGATGCGCGGAGTCGTGGTCTCGTCGAGCTACCTCGGCGATGCCTATCGGGTGCGCGTCGAGATCGCGCCCGGCACCGTCGTGGTCGCGAGCATTCGCGACGCCTCGCGCGTGCAAGTGCCGGAGAAGTATCTCGGCGACACGCTCGAACTGAGCGTGCCGATGTCGAGCGTGTTGCAGCTCGGGGGAACGGCGGCGACGCCGAATGCGGAAGGAACGGAATGAGCGACACGAACGGGAGCGCGGGGGCGCCGGATGCGCGTGACGCGCAGGCGGGCGAGGCGCAGCAGGGCGTTGAGCGGCGGAGCGGCGACGTCTTGCCGCCCGGCGTCGACGCGGCGGCCATGCATGCCGCCCTGCGCGAGCTCGCGGCGATCGTCGGCGACGAGCACGTGCACAGGCACGACGCACTCGCGGCCGAGTTCCGCGACCCATACGACGTCTCCGACTGGGACGCGCACTGGCCCTCCGCCGTCGTGCAGCCGGGCGACGTCGAGCAGGTGCAGGCCATCGTGCGCCTCGCCAACCGCGCGGGCGTGCCGCTCTGGACCAACAGCCAGGGCCGCAACAACGGCTACGGCGGCGGCGCCCCGCGCGTGCGCGGCTCGATCGTCGTGAACCTGCGCCGACTCGACCGCATCGTCGACATCGACGACGAGCTCGGCGCCGCCGTGGTCGAGCCCGGTGTGACGTTCTACGACCTCGTCGACGACCTGCAGCGCCGCGGAGGCGACTGGTGGGTGTCGACGCCAGACCTCGGCTGGGGCAGCGTCGTCGGCAACAGCGTCGACCACGGCGTCGGCTACACCGAGCTCGGCGATCACGCGAGCGCGATCATCGGCATGGAGGTCGTGCTGCCAGACGGCGAGCTCGTCCGCACCGGCATGTGGGCCTCGTCGCGCAGCGGTGCCGCCCACGCGCATCCGCGGGGTTTCGGGCCCGACGTCGCGGCCCTGTTCCGGCAGTCGAACCTCGGCATCGTGACCAAGGTCGGCGTGCGCCTCATCCGGCGCCCCGAGGTGTACGCCCCGCTCCGCTTTCGGGTGTTCGACAAGGATGCGATCGGTCGCCTCGTCGACGCGACGCGGGCGCTCCAAGACGAGGGGAGCATCCGGAACATTCCCGTCATCGGCGGAGTGCTCGGCACCGCTGCGATGCGCGGGCCGAGGACGCACTGGTTCGACGGCCCGATCACGGACGAGTCCTACCGTGCGACGATGCGCGAGGTCGGCTCGGGCTGGTGGAACCTGCGGGCGGCGCTCGCGGGCCCGCAGGAGATCGTGCGGGCGCAGCTGTCGCACATCGAGCGGCGACTCACCGAGGCGATGCCCGACGGCGAGTTCTCGGCAACGACCGTGGCAGGCGACGACGTGAATGAG
>JBQDJW010000320.1:0-4341 GCA_052086425.1 Pseudoclavibacter sp.
CGAACTCGTCAATCGAGACGATCTCACCGCGGTCGCCGACGATCTCGCGCCACGATGCACCGGACGCAGCCTCGACGCTCACGCGCGCGGTCAGCTCGGCCGGCAACACGCTCTCGCGATACTCCGCAGGTTGCTGGCGGAACCACTCGAAGCTCGGCATCGACACCACCCGCAGCTCGAGCCCCTCGGCCGCGAGCAGCGCAGCGGATTCGAGAGCGAGCGCGACTTCGCTGCCCGTCGCGATGATGAGCGCGGCGGGTGATTCCGCATCGCGCACGACGTACGCACCGCGGCGCACGCCGGCTGCGACGGCCTCGCGCGACACGTCGAGCACCGGCACGCCCTGGCGGCCGAGCACGAGGCCCGCGGGGGCATTGCGCTCAAGCACGTTCGCCCACGCGGCGACCGTCTCGTTCGCGTCGGCGGGGCGGATCACCGTGAACCCGGGGATCGCGCGCAGCGATGCCAGGTGCTCGATCGGCTGATGGGTCGGCCCGTCCTGGCCGAGCGCGACAGAGTCGTGCGACCACACGTACGTGACGGGCGTCTGCATGAGCGCGGCGAGGCGGATCGCGGGGCGCTGGTAATCGCTGAACACCAGGAAGGTGCCGGCGAAGACGCGCCATCCGCCCGAGAGCGCGATGCCGTTCATCGCCGCGGCCATGCCGTGTTCGCGCACGCCCCAGTGGATGTTGCGGCCGCGCGGCGTGCCGAGCCCGGTTGAGACGGGCAGGAAGGATCCGCCGTCTGCGATCGCCGTGCGGTTCGGCTCGGCAAGATCCGCGGATCCGCCCCACAGCCCCGGCACCGCGGCCGCGATCGCCTGGATCGCGGCGCCCGATGCGTCGCGAGTCGACACGGATGAGCCGGCCTCGTACACAGGCAGGTTCTCGGCGAGGTCGGCCGGGAGTGCGCGCGAGATGAACGCGTCGTGCGTCGCGGCACGGTCGGCATCGGCCCCGCGCCAGTCGGACCACTGCGCGTTCCATGCGGCGTGCAGCTCGGCGCCGCGATCGACGACGGTCGCGATCTGTTCGATCACGTCGTCCGCGACGTCGAACGGCGCGCGATCGGATCCGAGCACCTCGCGCAGGGCGGACGTCTCGTCGGCGCCCAGCGGCGCGCCGTGCGAGCCGGCCGTGCCGACCGCGCCGGGCGACGGGAACGCGATCTGCGACTTGAGGATCACGAGGCGCGGTTTGCCCGCGCTCTTCTCGGTGCGCAACACCTCATCCAGACGCTCGATGTCGACGTCGCCGTCGGCGGCAAGACCGACGGTGACGACGTGCCAGCCCTGCGCGGTGAAGCGCGCCGCTGCATCCTCCGAGCTCGTGAGCCGGGTGTCGCCCTCGATCTGGATGTCGTTGTCGTCGTAGACGACGGTGAGGTTGTCGAGCGCCATGCGTCCAGCCAGCGCGCCGGCCTCGTACGACAGGCCCTCCTGCAGGTCGCCGTCGGAGGCCAGCACCCACACGTGGCGGTCGAACGGCGATGCGCCGGGCGCGGCGTCCTCATCGAACTCGGCGCGCTCGTGAACGAACCCCATCGCCATGCCGACCGCCGTCGCGAGGCCCTGACCGAGCGGCCCGGTCGTTGTCTCGACGCCCGGCGTGTGCCCGTATTCCGGGTGTCCGGGGGTGCGGGATCCGAGGGTGCGGAACTGTTTGAGGTCGTCGAGCGTGACGTCGTAACCGCTGAGGAACAGCTGCGTGTAAAGAAGGATGCTTGCGTGGCCGCACGACAGGATGAAACGGTCGCGGCCGGCCCACTGGGGATCCCGCGGGTCGTGACGGATGTGGTTGCGGAACAGCAGCGTCGCGACGGGAGCGAGCGCGATTGCCGTGCCGGGGTGTCCCGAGGCGGCGTTGTTCACGGCGTCCGCCGACAGCAGCCGGGCGGTCGTCACGGTGTCGGAATCGATCAGGCTTCCCCAGGTCGATGCGGGAGCGATGGTGGGCGTCGTCATAGAGAACCTTTCGTCACAAGTGATTATGACGTCATAATGTCTCGAAACGCAACACGAGCACATTATCGCGGAAATACCCGACTTGCCGAACCGTTCACTCGTATGTCATCATGTCGTCATAATCAATTTCTCACCGTGACGTCGCGGTGAACCCGCAAGGAGGCAGGCATGGAAGGTCAGACAGGCCGCAGTAAATACCGCGCCGTCCGCGATGATCTGCTCCAACGCATCTCGAACCTCGAGGTCGGCGACAAGCTCGCCTCAGAGCAGGCCCTCTGCGAGGAGTTCGGCGTCAGCCGAATCACACTGCGCCACGCGGTCGACGGCCTCGTGCAGGACGGCTGGCTCACAAGGGAGCACGGCCGCGGCACCTTCGTGACCGAGCCGAAGGCCGGCGTGCACTACCCCGAGCGATTCGCCGAGGCGGTCACGGGGTTCTACCGCCAGCAGACGGCCGCAGGCCACGAGGTCACGACCCGCGTGCTGCGCCAGGAGCTCATCCCCGCCGACGAGACCACCGCTCGGATCCTCGATATCACCGCCGGCGAGCGCGTCATCGAGCTCGTGCGCCTGCGCTACGTCAACGACCAGCTGCACCAGCACGTTGTGACGCACCTTCCGTACGAAAAGTTCCCCGACTGCGCGACGCAGGACTTCACGTCGGGATCCCTGTACGACTACCTGCGCGACGCGTACGGCGTCACCCTCGCGCGCAACGACATGCGCGTGTCGGTCGCGGAGGCGGCACCGGATGTCGCCCTCAACCTCGCGGTCGAGCCCGGACTTCGCCTGTTGAGCGTCGCGTCGACCGTGTACGACGACCTCGATCGCCCGGTCGCCCACGGCACCGCGCGCCACACGCCGGTCAACGGCGAGATCGAATTCAGCCTGCGCGTTGCGGGCCCGAACCTCCAGGAGGCACGAATCTGATGCTGACGACGCACCTCAATGACGACACGCTGCTCTTCGCCGAGAACCTCGGCGGATGGCGCGACGCGATCGAACTCGTGAGCACCCCTCTCCTCGAATCCGGCAGCATCTCGCGCGAATATGTCGATGCAATGCTCGAATCGATCGCCGACGGCGGTACCTACATCGACCTCGGCTACGGCATCGCCCTCGCCCACGCGCGCCCCGAGCGCGGCGTGATCAAGACGGGCCTGTCGGCGCTCTGGGTGCGCCCCTCGGTGCTGCTGAACGACGAGGCGGAGCACCCGATCTCGTTCTTCGTGTGCCTCGCCGCGGCCGACTCGACGAGTCACCTCGAGACGATGGCCGAGCTCGGAGCCCTGCTCTCGGACGACGCGACGCGCGACGCGCTTCTCGCAGCAACCAATGCCGCCGATGCCCTGGCGGTACTCAAGTCAGGAGAAAGCAAATGACGAAATTCCTCGCGGTGTGCAGCACCGGCCTCGGCAGCAGCTTCATGGTGCACATGAACATTGACAAGGTTCTGAAGGAGCTCGAGATCGACGGCGTCGATGTCGATCACGCAGACCTCGGATCCGTCGCGAACGGCGACGCCGACGCGGTCTTCGTCGGCCGCGACATCGCCGACGCCGCCTCCCACCTGGGCGACGTTGTCGTCCTGGACAGCATCATCGACCTCGCGGAACTCCGCGACAAGGTCGCCGCCGCAGCGAAGCGCCACGGCCTCACCGACTGACTTCTGGCCCCGCCAGACGTAAGAAAGGAATGCATCTGACATGGATGCTGTTCTCGATGTCCTGCTCGACATCTTCACCCAGCCGTCGATCATCGTCGCGCTCATCGCCCTCGTCGGCCTCGCCGTTCAGCAGAAGTCGTTCAGCGACGTTCTGAAGGGTACGATCCGCACGATGGTCGGGTTCCTCGTGCTGTCGGCGGGCGCCGGCGTTGTCGTCGGATCCCTGGATCCGTTCGGCGAGATGTTCCAGTACGCGTTCAACGTTCAGGGCGTCGTGCCGAACAACGAGGCGATCGTCGCGCAGGTGCTGATCGATTACGGTTCGGCCGCCGCTCTGATCTTCTTCTTCGGCATGATCATCAACATCGTGCTGGCTGCCACGACCCGGTTCAAGTACGTCTATCTCTCGGGCCACGTGTCGTTCTACATTGCCGCGATGTTCGCCGTGATCCTCGGCGTCGCCGGGTTCTCGCAGTGGCAGGTCATCCTGTGGGGCTCGATCGCGCAGGGCATCTACATGGTGGTCTCCCCCGCGCTGGTACAGCCGTTCATGCGCCGCGTGACGGGCGGCGACACCGTCGCGCTCGGCCACACCGGCGGTGCGGGCATCGCGTTCGGCGGGCTCATCGCGTGGCTCACGCGCGGCAAGGGCAACTCGAAGTCGACCGAGGAGATGAACTTCCCCAAGGGACTCAGCTTCCTACGCGAC
>JBQDJW010000321.1:0-4338 GCA_052086425.1 Pseudoclavibacter sp.
GGGTGTGCTGGAGGTGGTTGCCGATCTGCCATGGGCCTGGTCAATCCCGATCGGCGCGTTCCTCGGTGTGGTCGGCGGCGTGGTTCTCGCGATGAGCATCGCCAGTGAAGCGCTGCAGATGACCGTGGCGACCGATCACCTCGAGTATCGCCAAGAGAACCGGGAAGGGTGGATCGAACGCGTGGACGTGGCAACGATGTATCCGGACGGAAGGGACATCGTCGTGCTCGACTCGAGTGGCCGCGCATTGGTGCGACTGAACGTCGAGTCGCTCGACAGATCGAGGCTGGTGCGGACCCTGCGCGAGTACGACTATCCGTGGCGAGACGAGGACCCGTTCGAGGCGGGCTACCAACGTTGGATGGATGGGCGCCCAGGTTTCACCACCGCTGAGCACCGGTTGATCGACCGGTGGCAGGAGGTGCGGCGCAAGGGGAAGGCGCGGGCCGAGGCCGAGGTGGCGCTGCGTGAGGCGGATCTGGTGGTGCGTGACCGGGACGGCCGTGTCCAGGTCCGAAGGGCAGGTGATTCGGGCTATGGCGCGGACCGTCGACCCGCAACGTCATGAGGAACGGCGGCTGCACATCATCGATGCCGCCCTGACCGTGATCGCCGCCCGCGGCTACGAGCGCGCCACGACTGCCGCGATCTGCCGCGAAGCGCGGATCTCCTCCGGCACCTTCTTCCACTACTTCCCGGCCAAGGTGGACGTACTGCTGGCGATCCTGGATCTGGGTACCGACGATGTCGGCCGGCTCGGTGCGGCGGTCGCGGACAACGAGGATCCACTGACCGCTATACGCAGGATCGTCGACCAACTGATCGACGATGCGAGCGACCCCCGCCTGGGGGGCTTCGTCCGTGCCGTCACTGCGGTCATGAGCGAGCCGAAGGTGGCCGCAGCGCTGGAGGCGGACGAGCGGGCCCAGCGCGAGCTGTTGACCCAGTGGCTTGCCCGCGGGAAGGTCATCGGCCAGGTGCGCACGGACCTGTCCGTGGAGCGGCTGGTCTCCTGGGTGCGGCTGCTGATGGATGGCTTCCTGGAACAGGTCGCCACTGATCCTGCCTTCTCGGCGGAACAGGAAGGCCCGGTGCTGCACGAGACGGTGCAGAGCGTGCTGACTGGATCGACTGATACGCGTCGAGCTGAGCAACATCCTGCCTGAGCCCACGTATGACAGTCGTGCGGGTCAGGCCTGCTCGGATTCCAAGACCCGAACGATGCGCTTGCTAGCGTCAACTGCATGACGACCCTGCCGCCCGAAACGCACACTGACGTCATCGTGTACGACTTGGACGGCGTGATCACAACACGGGATTCGTTCACTGCATTGATCATCGAGCAATTGCGACGCTCGCCCTTGCGGCTGGTGCGAGCGTTGCCAGCAGCCGTCACCATGTTCCTCAGCATGCGGGAGGAACGCCGGCGAGAAGCGGCTGCACGAGTCACGGCGATCGCGCTCGCGGGCCTGCGCGATGGAGACTACGCCGAACTCGCAGCAACCTTCGGGAATCGAATCGGCGGTGACCAGGCATGGGTGCGCGCCGCGACCGTTGAGCGCATCCGTCGCCAGCGCGTTCAGGGCGCGAGGATCATCATTGCCACCGCAACCGAGCGACGGCTCGCAGAAGCGCTGCTCGAGCGAGCAGGGGCACCATACGACCTTCTCTCCGCATCGGTTCTGGTCGAAACGATGACGGGCATGGAGGTGTCTGACCACCGTGTGGGGGCTCGGAAGCTTGAGGCACTTCGTGAACACGGCATCGCGATTGAAGAAGGCGAGTTCGTGACCGACTCTTTGACCGACCTGCCGACGGCTCGTGCGGCTGCGCGAGTGATTCTTATCGGGGCGTCCGAGAAGACCCGCGAGCGGTACGCGCAGGCCGGAATCATGACCGCAAACCCGACAATCTAGATACCTGGCCCATGCGTGTTGAGGACAAGTGCGGACGCTAGCCGCACGGTGGTCGTGCCGGTCGTGGGATCACCAGGGCTGCAGGCGAAGTCTTCGGGTCTGTTGTGGGAACAGGTGCCCCATCTCGTTCGGCCATACCCGGAGAAACCCAGCTCAAGCCGCACCTCCGCCGGTATCTGAATCGTCCCTGGTTTGATGCCGTTTCCTTTCGTGTCTGGAAGGAAGATTGAGATCATGTCGAAGAGGATTCCGGAGGAGACGAAGCAGCGTGCGATCCGGCTCGTGCTCGATCACCTCGATGAGTACCCGAACTTGACATCCGCGTGCGAGGCCGTGTCGACCCGGCTCTGGTTCGGCGCCGAGTCGCTGCGCCGGTGGGTGCGGCAGGCCCAGATCGATGGTGGTCAGCGCCAGCGCCAGGGCCTGACCTCGAGCGAGTCAGAGCGGATGCGTCGGCTCGAACGGGAGAATCGCGAATTGCGTGAGGCGAACGCGATCCTCCGGGACGCTGCGGTTTTCTTCGCCGGGGAACTCGACCCCGACGCCACTGATCCTCGCGTTCATCGAGGAGCAGCGCGCAAAAGGCCGCTCGGTCAGGTCGATCTGCCAGGTTCTGCGCGACCAGGGCGTGCCTGTCGCCGAGCGGACATACCGGGCATGGAAGCGCGCCCAGTCCAGCGACCGTGACCTCGCGGACGCCGTCGTCATCGACGCGATCCGCGCAGCCCGAGTCAACGCGACAGGCGAAGCGACGCCGGAGTCAATGTATGGGCGACGGAAAATGACCGCGCTGCTGCGCCGACAAGACCTCGCGGTGTCAAAGCGGCAGGTCGACCGGCTGATGCGTCAGCTCGGGATCAATGGTCTGGTGCGGGAACGGGCGTGCGGACCACGGTCCCGGATCGCAACGCCGCTCGTGCACCTGATCTACTGGATCGGGACTTCACCGCGCCCGCGCCGAACCGGCGGATGGGCCCACGCCGGACTTGGCGCGAACGTACGACCCATCTACGACGACATTTCGTCTGTCTGACTGGGCGGCCACGACGTCGACGAAAAGCTGCAACATGGAATGAATCACCAACGGGCGTCGCCTCACCATCACCGCGTTCAGCGTCTCGAACCAGCGCCACGACACGTGAATGCGGGACAGGATCGAGGCGGTCATCATGCCCGCCAAGTAATACCGCATTCGCACGCTCCTGGTGCCGCCCCGGCAACACCTGGCCGCCTTGAAAAGCAAACCGACGCCTAGCTACGTGGAGAGAATCCCGAACACCACTGTCGCGATGAGGCCCATCGCACCGATGATTGCCGCTGCCCAGGCGGCACACTTCGATCCCCTCGCTTCGTCCACGCTCTTCTTTGTCGCCTCCAGAGCCTGCTTGCTGACATTGAGTGCTTCCTCGCCGGATTTGGAGTTGGCGCGCGCCTCCGACAGTAGATCGGTGAGGACCTCGAACTGCTTGCTGCGCATCTCATGTGCTCGGGCCTCGGCAGCTCCCTGGATTTCCGCCGCCGATGCATCTGGCGGCTCGACTGCTTGGAAGTCGATTCCACGTCGTTCCGGGGGCTCCAGCACAGCTGGCGGTTCGATTCGAGCGCTCGCTGCGATGTTCTTCCAGATATTGTCAGGCACCTCGAGCTTTGGCAGGTTCGGGACGAGCTTGGCGAACCACGATGATGTATCGAGCGCCGGGTAAAGCGGCGTGAAGTCGATCTTCGGGACGAGCGCCTGTGCCCACCCCGACATGTCGATGCCCCTCATTGCCGATTCTGCGAGCGGTCGCATCAGTTCGGCCGCCGCCTCGACGAGTGGCTTCGACATCTCCACGGCAACCTGCTTCGCTTTCGCATGCAGCGGGTGCGATTCGTCGTCGAGGATGGCTTCAAGCTCGTCGAACGACATCGCCCAGACCGTGTCCAGATCAGGGTCACCGGTGCGCTTCGGCTCGACGTCGAACTCGTGCCACTCGCCGTCTGCGCCGCGGTATCGGATCGCATCGGCTCCATCCGGCCCGACCCCGCCGTTGTCGGGTTCCTCAGTCAGGCCCTCATCCTCAGTCTCTTCGCTCACGGCACGACCGTACTGGTTCCCTCTGACATCACAGAAGGGTCATGCGGCCTGGCGTAGCCAGAACCACAGTGCGTTCCCTCCGCTGTACTGCACGCCGGTCGTGGCGTTCCATCAGCAGGATCGAGAACAACCTGCCTGAACATCACACCTAGGCGTCCCAGGCGCCGGGGCGCTCAAGACCCAGGTTCTCGCGCAAGGTCGAACCCGTGTACTCGTCGCGGAAGTACCCGCGCTCCTGGAGTTCCGGGACGAGTAGGTCGCAGATCTGCTCGAGACCGCCAGGAATATAGGGCGAGTTGAGGCTGAAGCCGTCGCAGGCACCCGCTTCGAACCACTCGATCATGT
>JBQDJW010000322.1:0-4334 GCA_052086425.1 Pseudoclavibacter sp.
GTAGACGACCGTCAGCGAGCGGCCGTCGTCGCCGATCTCGGGGGTCTGCGAGATGAGGTCGATCTGCAGGCCGGTGTTCGCGCCCGTGCCCCAGAAGATGCCATCGGCAGCGGCGGCGTCGATCGCGTCCTGGTTGGTGACGTTGCCCTCGTCGTCGTACTCCTCTGCCGGGATGTCGCCCGCGCTCACGTGCGTCGTCATGGCGGCCCAGCCGAGCAGCAGGTCTGCCCCGCCGACCTGCGTGCCGTCGCTCCAGGTCACGCCCTCGTTGACCGTGTACTTCACCGTGAGCGGATCCTCCGAGACCTCTTCGATCGTTCCGAAGTCCTCGTTCAAGACCTGGCTCGGCTCGTTGTCGTAGGAGAAGAAGCCGTCGTTGGCCGTCTGGGTGACGACCGCGTTCTGCGCGGCGTTGCCGTGCGACGTGTTGGTATTCCACGAGAAGAACGGGTCGTTCCACGAGACGGTGATGCTCGGGCCGCCCTCGGCGAGGTCTCCGCCTCGGTCCGGCGCTGCGCATCCGGTCAGTATCAGCGAGCCGGCGGCAATCATTGCCCCCGCACTCAGAAGGTGCTTGGTTTTCAAGGTCTCCCCCTCGAACGTCATGGCCACGCCAAGGGGTTCGGCGTGGCGGTTCTTGAGTCATCGTCGATGAACGTTGTCCAAACGTAAAGCGGGAATTCAGGTTCGTTACCTGGCCGAAACCGTTCTTGTCAGAATCCGACAGTTGGAGAGCGTTCCGTAGACTCTCGACGTGTCGAAGAGCGCGCAGACAGCCGACGAGAAGTCTCCGAACCCGGCCGCCCCCGATGACCCAGGAGCTGCCGGTCGTCGCCGCACGATCACCGAGATCTGGATCGTGCTCGCGCTCGCGATCCTGCCATCGACCCTGTACGCGATTGTGCAGCTCGTCGACCGCCTCACGCGCGAGGCCGCGCTCGCCGATCAGACCACGACCCTCAACGCCTCGCAGAGCCAGCGGGCGGTGTTCGACGCCGCGTATCAGCTCGTCGGTGTCGCGACCGACCTCGTGCCCGTCGCGCTCGTCATCTGGTTGCTCTGGCGGCCGGGCCGCTCGGGATTCCGGGCGCTGGGGCTCGATCTGCGCCGGCCGGGTCGCGACGCGGGTTCCGCGCTGCTCCTCGCGGCAGTCATCGGCCTTCCCGGTCTCGGGCTCTATCTCGCGACGCGCCAGTTAGGGCTCACACCGGCCATCGAGGCGAACGGCCAGACGCTCGCCTGGTGGTCAGTGGCTCTGCTGGTGTTGAGCGCTGTCCGCGCGGGCCTGCTCGAAGAGGTCATCGTGGTCGGCTACCTCCAGACCAGGCTCGGGGAACTCGGCTGGGGCCGGTGGCAAGCGATCTTCGCGTCGGCGCTGCTGCGCGGCTCGTACCACCTGTACCAGGGCGTCGGCATGGCCATCGGCAATGTCGTCATGGGCGTCGTGTTCGGGTGGTGGTGGCAGCGCACGAAGCGAACCGCACCGCTCGTCGTCGCGCACGTCATCCTCGACGTCGTCTCGTTCGTCGGCTACTACGCCGCAGTCGCCTGGTTCGGCGGGCTGTTCGTCTAGCGGCGATGCGTTTGGCCGCCGCCCTCCGCGAATGACGAGACCATCGTGCTTCCGGACATCACGAGCACGGCCGCGATCGAAATCGCGGCCGTGAGCGTGCGGTGGGAATCAGAGGCCTCCCCAGACCGACGGCGGCACGTAGAACCATTGGTGCCCATAGAACCACCCGATGGCGAAGAGCTCGTCCGAGACGTCATAGGCGAGCGAGCCCGTCTCGGTGTTGCCCGGCTGCACGGTTGCGAGGCGGTCGCCCGACGGCAGGCAGTCGTAGTCGAGACCGCCCGAGAGTGAGATGCCCGTATACGGGTTGATGACGTCGATCGTCGAGAGGTCGAAGTTGCGGCCGTAGTAGGAATCGCTCTGGTCGACCAACGACTCTTCTGCGGTGATCTCGAAGCTCGCGACGACGAACTTGCCGAACTTCGACTCGTCGGCCTGCGGGGCCGTGCACGAGGTGTCGTCGTCGACATTGGTCACCGTGATTGTCCCGACGACCTCACCGTCTTTGCCGACGATCTCATGGGGAACGCCGAGCTCGAGCTGCACGTTGATGCGCTCAGGCGCATCTCCCCCGCCGCCCTCCGGATCCTCGGGCGGCACGACCGGCTCCTGCGTTTCGCTGCCCTCGGTCGGGTCGGGTGTGTGGCCGGTATCGCCGTCGGTGCCCTGACCCTCACCCTGCGCGTCGGAGGCGGCATCGGGCGAATCGGTTGACGCCGCTTCGGGGGCGCCGAGGTGGCCGACGAGGGTGCAACCGGACAGGAGTCCGATCACAGCGGCGACGGTGGCGAGAGCTCGGACGGCCTTCATGCGATTCATCCTTGCACGGTCCCGGTGCCCGGCTCGTCCGCCCCAGGTCGGAGCGCGGATCGCCCGCGCGTCGCGGCGTCCGTGAGCCTCGCCGCGAAGGGCGACGCGACGAGTTCCCCGAGCGAGACCGGCTCGCCGTCTGGGCCGGACAGCGGCACTGACCAGTTCGGGTACTCGCGGTCGGTGCCTGGCTGGTTGACGCTGCGTCGGTCGCCGGCGAGGTCGGCCACCGCGACGCCGAACGCGCTCGCCGACGACGCCGCGAGGTACCGGTGCAGGCCGATCACGCGCTCCTCGACGCTCGCGTCGGGCTCGAGCAGGCCGCGGCGGCCGACGGCCGCGAGCACCTGGTCGATCGACGCGACCTCGGCGGCACGCTCCTCGTCGGCGCTGCGCGTGAGCAGTCCGAGCCGGTCGCGCAGCTCGACGTGCGCGAGCTCGAGGAACCCTGCGGTCGGCGGCAGGTCGTGCGTCGTGACGGCGGCGAGGCAGGCGCTGCGGTATCGCTCTGGCGCAAGCGGCTCGCCCGATTCGCCGCGCTCCCACCACAGGATCGACGTGCCGGCGACTCCGCGCTCGGCGAGCATGCGGCGGGTTCCGTCGGCGACGACGCCGAGGTCTTCGCCGATGACGATCGCGCCGGCTCGGTGTGCCTCGAGCAGCAGCACGCCGAGCATCGCGTCGGCGTCGTATCGAACGTACGCGCCCCGGTCGGCACTGCCGCCGCCTGGGATCCACCACAGCCGGAACAGCCCGAGGATGTGGTCGATGCGCACGCCGCCCGCGTGTCGGAAAATCGTCCGGAGCATGTCGCGGAACGGCGCGTAGCCCAGCTCGGCCAAGCGATCGGGCCGCCACGGCGGCTGCGACCAGTTCTGCCCGAGCTGGTTGAACGCGTCGGGAGGGGCTCCGACGCTCACGCCATTCGCGAAGGCGCCCTGCAGCGCCCAGGTGTCGGCGCCATTGGGGTGCACCCCGACCGCGAGATCGTGCACGACGCCGAGCCGCATACCGGCGCCCGTCGCGTCGGACTGCAATGCGGCGAGCTGCTCGTCGACCACGAACTGCAGCCAGCGGTAGAGGTCGACGAGCGCGTCGTTCTCATCGCGGAATTTAGCGACACCCGGGCTCGCCGGATCGCGCAGTGGCTCTGGCCAGTCGCGCCACGCGCGCCCGTGGTGCTCGGCGATCGCGCAGTACGTCGCGAAGTCGACGAGCGGGGCGCCCTCGCGCTCGCAGAACTCGCCGAACGCGCGTTGACGGTCGCGGTCGCCGAGATCGACCTCGAAGATCGCGCCGAGCGCCTCGCGCTTCGCGCTCCACATGGCGTCGCGGTCGATGCCGTCGACCGAGTTCGCGGCGCTGGCGACCACCCCGAGCGCCGCCACGCGGTCGCGGAGGCGGTGGGGCATCCGGTCGCCATCGATGACGTCGGCGACGCGCACGACGCTCGGGTCGACGAAGCGGCGAGTGACCGGCAGGTAGGGGGAGGGCTCAAGGGGCAGCACCGGGGCCGGGGCGTGGAGCGGGTTGAGCAGCAGGAAGTCGGCGCCTCGCCCGGCGCCCCAGTCGGCGAGCGTGCGCGCGTCGCGAAGGTCGCCGACGCCCCACGAGCCGGTCGAGCGCACCTGGTAGAGCTGCGCCATCAGGCCCCAGACGGGCGCGTCGATCGCGTCCCCACGCGCAGGCGCCACGGCGAGCGAGCAGGTCGCGGTCGGGAGCTCGGCGCCCGCGACGTGGGCGCGAAGCTCGTGCCAGCCGAGCGGAAGATCGGTTGGCAGCTCGAAGGTTGTGCGGCCCGTGAACACGCCGTCGACCTCGCGCGGATCGACCCAGTCGTCGAGCCGCCGCGCCTCGCGCTCACCGCCGCCCTCAAGCGCGACGACGAGTCGCACGCCGTCGCCGTGGGGCATGTGCACGGCCACGCCCGCGGCCTCGCCCTCGCGCGTCA
>JBQDJW010000323.1:0-4329 GCA_052086425.1 Pseudoclavibacter sp.
GCGCCGTCGCGCGCCGCCATTCGGCGCCACTCTTCACGCCGAGTTCATCTCGTGTCCCCGCTGTCGTTCGCCGGGTGAGCTTGCATGGTCGCGACGCCGGTACTCCCGCCGGTTGACCCCGCCCGACCGAAGGCGGGTCGGGCAGTGAAGGGCATGGTGCCGAATGGCCGACGTCAACGAAAAGGTCGCGGTGCGCGACACCACCGAGCACGAGGCACCGGCTTCGACGCTCAGGAGCCCGCTCTCCTTCATCCCGCTCACCGGCCGGGCCGCGAACGTTCGCGACTGGATCGGCGTCGTGGTCGGCGTGTGGTTGCTGATCACCGCCGTGAAGATGATCAGCTCCGGCTTCAAGACCGCGACCGGCGACCAGGCCGGCGAACTGTTCGCCTTTGCGGACAACCCGCTGGTCGCACTCCTCATCGGTCTGCTCGCGACCGCGCTGACGCAGTCGTCGTCGACGACGACCTCGGTGACGGTCGGCCTCGTGGCAGGCGGGATGCCGATGGAGATCGCGATCCCCATGCTCATGGGCGCGAACCTCGGCACGACCATGACGAACACCCTCGTCAGCCTCGGCATGGCCGGCGAGAAGGTGACATTCCGGCGCGCGTTCGCCGCCGCGACGGTCCACGACTTCTTCAACGTGCTCGCCGTCGCGATCCTGTTGCCGCTCGAGATGATCTTCGGCGTCCTCGAGACGAGCGCCGGCTGGCTCGCCGGCTTCACCTCGGGCGACGGCGGAGTCGTCGCCGTCATCTTCGGCGGCCTCGGCGCGGTTGTGAGCTTCATCACCGAGCCGCTCTACGAGGCCGTCAGGTGGGTGCTCGAGCTGTTCGGCATGCCGAGCGTCGTGGAGGGAATCATCCTCATCGCACTCGGCATCGCGCTGATCCTGATCGTGATCAACAAAATCGGTCAACTGCTCAAAGGCCTCATGGTCGGCAAGGCCAAGCAGGTGCTGCACACCGCCATCGGCCGCGGACCGGTCACGGGCATCTTCTCCGGCATGGTCATGACCGTCATGGTCCAGTCGTCGTCGACCACGACCAGCCTCGCAGTGCCCCTCGCCGGGTCCGGCGCCTTCACACTGCGCCAGATCTACCCGTTCACGATCGGTGCCAACATCGGCACCACCATCACCGCGCTGATCTCGGCCTTCGCGTTCACGGGCGTCGAGGCGACGCTCGCCATGCAGGCGTCGTACGTGCACCTGCTCTTCAACGTGTTCGCGGCCGTCATCATCTTCGGTCTGCCCTTCCTCCGCGTCATTCCGCCGTGGTGCGCCGAACTGCTCGCCAAGTACTCGGCCGATCGCAAGTGGATCGCGCTGGCCTGGACATTCGGGGTCTTCCTGGTGCTGCCGCTCATCATCATCGCCCTCACCAGCTGGGTCTTCTGACCCGCCCCCACCGGAGGACACCATGACCACATCCCCAGACGACCCGCGCCGCGCGCGCGGCCACGCCGACGTCGACCGTGAGCTCGAAGAGATGCTCGTTGACGCGGAGCACACGGTCGCACGGCTGAAGGCCGAGCTCGCCACCCGCCGTGCACAGCGCGAAGCGGCCGCCCTGGCCGCCCCTGACGGACGCTCCCCGGAGGAGCGCGAGGCCATCGCGCACGCCGAAATCGACCGGCTGGACGAACACCTGGCCAACGCCAAGGTGCGCTGGAGTGAAGTGCGTTCGTTCTTCGAGGACGCGTTGCACCAGCTCATCGGCCGCAATGAGGCGCTTGACACCGAGACGCCCGCCTCGGAGAGCGCGAACGGCACGGACGACGACACCGAAGGTGGGGCACGGCGATGACCGCTCGCAGTATCCGGATCGCCGCTACATCGCTCGCCGCGCTCGCGATGCTGACCGGCTGCGCGACCACCGCGGGCGAGGGGGCTGAGATTACCGTTTCGGGCTCGGCGACGGTCGCTCCGATCACGCAGGCGGTCGCCGACCAGGGTCGATTCGCCGTCGATGTCGCGGCCGAGGGCACCATCAACGGTTTCGAGCGCTTCTGCGCCGGCGAAACCGACATCAACGACGCCTCGACGGCGATTCCGCAGGAGTTCGTGACGGCGTGCGCCGAGAACGGTGTCGAGTTCGTCGAGCTGCCGGTCGGGCTCGACGCGATGACTCTCGTGCGCAATGAGTCGAACTCGTTCGCCGCCGACCTCACGATGGCCGAGCTCGCCGAGATCTGGGCCCCAGACTCGACGGTCAACACGTGGGCCGACGTGCGCCCGGAGTGGCCCGATGACGAGATCTCGCTCTACGGCCGCCCAGATGGTTCAGGCACATTCGACTTCTTCACGCACACCGTCAATGGCGAGCCGGGTGAGATCCGCGACGACTATCAGGCCACGAACGACATGGTCGAGTTGACCACCTGGGTCGCCGAAGACGAGAACGCGCTCGCGTTCATGGGTGTCGGCAACTATCTCGAGGCCGACGAGGAGCAGCGCGATCGCATCACGAATGTCGCGATCGACGGCGTGATGCCAACCCTCGAGCACGCGCAGTCGGGCGAGTACACCCCGTTCACGCGACCGCTGTTCATCTACGTGTCGCTGCAGGCGGTCGACGAGAACCCGGCCGTCGCCGAGTTCGTCGACTACTACGTCGACTATGTGCCGAACGTCCTGCCCTTCACGGGCTTCTACGGCCTCGGCGATGAGGTGGCGGAGCTAGTA
The DNA here is from genome assembly GCA_052086425.1 of Pseudoclavibacter sp. GTDB lineage: Bacteria > Actinomycetota > Actinomycetes > Actinomycetales > Microbacteriaceae > Pseudoclavibacter. The sequence continues at coordinate 2,690 of JBQDJW010000323.1, forward strand.
CAGGCCCGCTGGGAGGCGCGCACGCCCGGTGCGATGTTCGACGGCGAAGAGTTCCCGACGGGAGATCTCGCGACGTCGCTCGCGAGCTGACGCGCACCAGCATCCCGCACGCGCCGGGAACGCCGACGACGGTCGGCGTTCCCGGCGCTGTGCGTTTCCGCCGGGCGGCACGACGGCGTCGCATTCGGCGCGAGTTGTGAGGGGTCGTGCGATACTGGGACCGGTCCACCTGAGCGTGAGACGAAAAGCTTTGCGTGACGTGCGAGCGTCGACCCGGGAGGGGCGGTGCGCGCAGGACGCGCCCAACGCCGCAACCGCGGCACCTACAACAACAACCGTCGGCCTACGGAGCGCGACGTACACACAGTTTGAGATCGAGGCGCGACGAGCGCCTCCCAGAGCAACCGGCGGCCCGCGTGGACGCAGGGCAACGCCGGGCGAGGAGTGCACCAGGAATGGTGGAATACAACGAGCAGGAGCACGGCGACCCTGCAAACGAGGCGATCGTCGACCCCGAGGCGGCATCGACGCCAGAGTCGGCGCAGACCCCCGACACGACGGCAGCGCAAGACGCTGCGGCAGTGCCGGGCACGGCGACGGATGCAGGCGCGCAGCAGCTCTCCGACGAGGCGGCGGGTGCCGAGCCGGCCTCCGCGGCCGAGCAGGCGCCCGACGTGGTTCCGGATGCTGAAGTGCAGCCAGTCGCCGACGTGACGGCGGGCGACGCGCCGGCTCCCTCGCCCGACGCCGCGCTCGCCTCCGATGTCGAGGGCGCCGCGGAGGTCGAGCCGGCCGAGGCCGCCGAGGAATCGTCCGACGAGCCCGCAGACGAGCAGCCCGCGGGTGCCACCGAGGCGGTCGAGGAGGCTCCCGTCCGCCCCGACGGTTTCCCCGATGTCATCACGACGACGACTCTCTTCTTCGTGCAGCCCGACCTGCCCCCGGCCGATGAGCGCGGCGGTAGCGACCGAGGCTACGACGGCGATCGCGATGATGACGACGACCGCGGCGATCGTGACGACCGTGACGACACGCAGGGTCGATCGGGCCGCCGCCGTGGCCGGGGGTCGCGCAAGCAGCGCGGCGATGACCGGGGCGACAAGGGTGACCGCGGCAACAAGAACGACCGGGGCGACCGGGGGTCTGCGTCCGACCGCGGCAGCAAGAACGACCGCGGCGAGAGGGACGATCGTTCCGACGGCTCCGACCGGAACGACGGGCGTGACGGATCCGAGAAGCCGTCGAGGCGCAAAGAGCCCGAGCTGATCACCGAGCCGCAGAAGATCAAGGGCTCGACCCGACTCGAGGCGAAGCGCCAGCGGCGCCGCGAAGGCCGCGAGGTCGGTCGGCGTCGCCCGGTCGTGACGGAGTCGGAGTTCCTCGCGCGCCGCGAGTCGGTCGATCGCGTCATGCTCGTGCGCGCCAAGGAGGGTCGCGTGCAGATCGGCGTGCTCGAAGACAAGGTGCTCGTGGAGCACTATGTCGCGCGCTCGAGCGAGTCGTCGCTCATCGGCAACGTGTACCTCGGTCGAGTGCAGAACGTGCTGCCGAGCATGGAGGCCGCGTTCATCGACATCGGCCGCGGCCGCAACGCCGTGCTGTACTCGGGCGAGGTCGACTGGTCGGCCGCCGACCTCGGG
>JBQDJW010000324.1:0-4304 GCA_052086425.1 Pseudoclavibacter sp.
ACGAGCACGCGCCGCTCGGTCGCGAGGTGCGACACGGCGAGACCGCGGCGGTTCGAGTTCGGCGACACGCTCATGGCGACGTCGGCGGCGCCCGACTTCAGGCGGTCGCCGACTTCGTGGAACGCCATCCGCACGACCTCCCACGACACGTTCGGCAGGCGCCGCGCCGCCTCGGCGAGGATCCGGCTCGCGAGGGTCGTCGAGACCACCACCCCGACGCGCAATGTCCGCTCGCCACCAGAGGGGAGCATCCTGGCCCATTCGTCGACGGCGGCCCGGGCGGCGCGCAGCCGCAAGGCAAGGGGCAACAGCTGCTCGCCCGTCGGTGTCAGCCGCACGTGGTGGGGGCTGCGATCGAACACGCGCCTGCCGAGTTGCCGCTCGAGCGACGCGATCTGCTGACTGAGGCTGGGGGCGGCAATGCGCAGCCGCTCGGCGGCCCGGCCGAAGTGCAGTTCTTCGGCCACGACGCAGAAGTACTCGAGCGCGTTCGGCGAGAGACCCATGCACGGATGTTACGCGCGGCATGAGCCTGCGCCTAACGTCACGGGTGGATTCCGGACATTCCATTCGCGTCGCGACCCGAGCATCCTGAAGTCATCTCGGCGCCCCCGCCATTCCCCCGCGGCGCCACCACCTGACAAGGAGGTCAGCGCATGGCTGAGCAGTCACTTCCCATCGTTTCGTCGAATCTTCCGGGCACCCCGTTCGCCTACTACCTGGGGCGCGGCCACGGCGACAAGTACGTCGTGTTCGACCAGCTGTTCACGCTGCTCGTCGAAGGCGCCGAGACGGACGGCCAGTACGACATGTTCGAGAACATCGGGCACGCCGGCGACGCCGTGCCTCCCCACCTGCACCCCCGCACGCACGAGACGTTCTTCGTGCAGGAGGGCGCGTGCCGCCTGTGGATGGACGACCAGAACGGCAACGTCACCGACCGCGTGCTCACGGCGGGCGAGTTCGGGTTCGTGCCGGCGAACGTGATCCACTCGTACCGGCTCGAGGCGACCTCGCGCCTCGTCGGCTCGAGCACGGGCGGCTTCTCAGGCTTCTTCCGCGCGATCGGCAAGGCGACCGACACGTACGCGATCCCGACGCCAGAGCAGATTCACGCACCGTCGATCGAGACGATGATCGCGGCGGGCCAGGAATTCGGCACGACGTTCCTGCCGGACTACTCGTTCGCGTAGGCCGCGCGACCATGGAGCACGTGCTGCGCGACGTCGTCTACTCCCGCGTGCAGGGCTTCCGCCCCATGCGCCTCGACCTGCACCTGCCGGCCGGGCCCGCGAGCACCGCCGCGGGAGCGCCCCTGCCCGCCGTGGTCTTCATCCACGGCGGCGGGTGGCGGCTCGGCGACCGCGGCACGTTCGCGCCCAAGCAACCCGAGCTGACTTTCGAGCGCATCGCGAGCGCCGGGTTCGGCGTCGTCTCGATCGAGTACCGACTCAGCGGCGAGGCTGTCTTCCCGGCCCAGCTCGACGACGTGCGCGCGGCACTGGCGTGGGTGCGCGAGGCCGGGCCCGGGCACGGGCTCGACCCGGACCGGGTCGTCCTGTGGGGCGAGTCGGCCGGTGGCCATCTCGCGGCGCTCGGGGCGCTCGACGCGGCCGGGATACCGGATGCTGCGGCAGGCCGGGCTTTGCAGGGTCCGGATGCGACGGCCGGCCAGGCATCGCCGGGCCCGGATGCTTCGGTTGCGATGCCCGCGCGGCCCACCGTCGTCGGCGTCATCGACTGGTACGGGCCCGCAGACCTGCCGGCGTTCGCCCGGCACGTCGACCCGGTGCGCGAGGCAGAGCTGCTCACGGATGCGGATTCGCGCGAGGCGCAACTGCTCGGCGGGCCGATCGGCGAGCGCGACGAGCTGGCGCGCGCCGCGAGCCCCGCCGTGCTGCTGCGCGAGGCTGCACGTTCCGCAGCATCGAACAGGTCGCTCCCACCCCTCCCGCCGTTTCACCTGGCGCACGGCACGCGCGACGCGTTCGTGCCGATCGCGCAGTCGGAGTCGCTGCATGACGCGCTCGTCGCCGCGGGCGCCGAGGTCGACTTCGAGCGCGTCGAGGGCGCGAATCACCTGTGGATCGACCTCGACGACCCCGAGTCGGTCTTCGCGAGCGCGCTCGCGTTCGCCCGGCGCGTCAACGCCGCTCATCACGATATGATGAATTCATCATGTCGCCATACTGGGATGCACGACCGCTCTACGAGGTGAAGGCGGCCCTGTTCCAGGGCCTGTCGCACCCGTTCAGAATCCGGGTTCTCGAACTGCTCGCCGACGGCGAGGAGCACACCGTCTCCGAATTGCTGGCCTCGATGGACATCGAGGCGTCGCACCTTTCGCAACATCTCGGGGTGCTGCGACGCAACCGCCTCGTCGTCTCCGTCCGTCGCGGCAGCCACGTGCACTACCGGCTCTTCTCGCCGAGCGTCGCCGAGTTGCTCGCGGTCGCGAGAACCCTGCTCGGTGAGCTCACGGCCGGCGACGCCGCGCGGGCGGGCGACGTCGCCACCCTGCCCGAGTTGCCGACCCGCGCGGAAGTTCCCAAGCGCAGCGCCGACGCAGTGGCGACGGAGTGACCGGGTGGTGACCGTTCGCACCGCCATCGCCCGTGCCGCGCGGCAGGCGCGGGGCCTCCTCCCGTCGCCGAGCGACTATCGCGATCTGCGCCGCACCTGGAAGGGCGACCTCCTCGCCGGCGTCACCGTCGGCGTCGTCGCGCTCCCCCTCGCACTCGGGTTCGGCGTCAGCTCCGGCGTGAGCGCCGAGGCCGGGATCGTGACCGCCATCGTCGCCGGGCTGCTCGCGGCAGTGTTCGGCGGATCGAACGTGCAGGTCTCGGGCCCGACGGGAGCCATGGTCGTCGTGCTGCTGCCGATCGTGGCGACGAACGGGGTCGGAGCCGTCGCGACCGTCACCGTGCTCGCCGGCGCCATCGTTCTCGTGGCCGGCGCGCTGAGGCTCGGACGATCCGTGTCGTTCATCCCGTGGCCGGTCATCGAAGGCTTCACGCTCGGCATCGCCGCGATCATCTTCCTGCAGCAGGTGCCCCTGCTCACCTCACCGCACACCGCGGCCGCGGGCGAACACAGCTCGAACGCGGTGGTCGCCGCGATCCAGGCGATCGCCGTCGCCGACTGGAGCTACGTGCCCTGGGCACTCGGGGCCGCCCTGGTCGTCGCGGCGATCATGGTTGTCGCGCCGCGCATCCACCCCCTCGTGCCGGGATCGCTCGTCGGCATCGTCGTCGTGACGCTCGGCGCCCTCGTCGTGTCGACGCCGCTCGCCCGCATCGGCGAGCTCCCGAACGCTCTGCCCGCGCCGACGCTGCCGAACTTCAGCCCGGATCTCGTGGGCCCGCTCGTCTTCCCCGCGCTGACCGTCGCCGCGCTCGCGGCCATCGAATCACTGCTGTCGGCGCGAGTGGCCGCGTCGCTCGCCGACACCGGCCCGTACGACCCCGATCGCGAGCTGGTGGGCCAGGGGGTCGCGTCGATCGGCTCCGGGATCTTCGGAGGGATGCCCGCGACGGGTGCGATCGCGCGCACCGCGGTGAACGTGCGGTCGGGCGGACGGAGCCGGCTCGCCTCGATCGTGCACGCGGTCGTGCTGCTCGGCGTGGTGCTGGTCGCGGCCGGGCCGGTGGGCGCGATCCCCCTGGCCGCGCTCGGCGGCATCCTCATGGTCACCGCCGTTCGCATGGTGCAGCGGGCGACCGTGCGGTCGATCATGCGATCGACGAGGTCCGACGCGGCCGGCTTCGTCATCACCGCCATCGTCACAGTCTCTTTCGATCTCATCGTCGCGGTGCTCGTCGGCATCCTCGTCGTCGGCGTCTTCGCCCTGCGGAACATGGCGAAGGCGACGGGCGTGCGGCGGGAACAAATCATGAGCGACGCCCACCCGGGCGACGGGCGCATCGCGATCCTCCGCTTCGACGGACCGCTCAACTTCGTCTCGTCGGATCGCGTGTTCGAGCGGGTTTCGGGCATTCGAGGCGTGAGCGTCGTGATCTTGCGTATGTCGCAGCTCGAACTGCTCGACGCGAGTGGCGCGCGCGTGCTCACCGAGATCGTGCAATCGCTCGAGCGGCGCGGGATCACGGTTCTGGTCAAGGGTGTCCGTGCCGGGCACGAGCGCCTGTTCCGCACCGTCGGCGTGCTGCCGTCGCTGCGCCACGACAAGCACGTGTTCGACACGCTGCCCGCAGCGATCGAGCACGCGCGCAGCCACGTGCGCCGAGAGCGTGCCGCGCACGCCGAGAACGAGGGCGGCGATGCTGAGGGTGACGGCGAGTTCG
>JBQDJW010000325.1:0-4300 GCA_052086425.1 Pseudoclavibacter sp.
AGCACGAGGTAGTCGGCGCCGCCGTACTTGACCTCGGTGCCGCCGTACTTCGAGTAGATGACCTTGTCGCCCACAGCGACGTCGAGCGGCACGCGGTTGCCGTTGTCGTCGATGCGACCGGGACCGACGGCCACGACCTCGCCCTCCTGCGGCTTCTCCTTTGCGGTGTCCGGGATCACAAGACCCGACGCCGTGGTCTGCTCTGCCTCGAGCTGCTGAACGACGATCCGATCCTCGAGCGGCTGAATGTTCACCGACACGGTTGACCTCTTTCTCGGTAATGCAAGTTTGAAAGTTTGCGTGGTTAGCACCCGACAGGTGCGAGTGCTAATAGGAAGTGTATGGCCCAGCGGTGCCCGATGCCAACGCGAGGTTTCGGCCGGTGTCCGCCAGTAGCGTAGAAGGGTGAATCGCGACGAGCTCTTGACCCTATTGACGCCCGACGCGATGCAGCTGCTCGCCGACGTCGGCGACCTCGACGATCGGGCAGACGTCGTCGGCATCGTGAGCCGGATGCGCGGGGCCGGTCACGACGCGGCCACCGTCGCGACGGTGCTGACGCAGGCGAAACTGAGGCGACGCGGGGCGGCGAAGTTCGGCCCGTTCGCGGCCAGGATGCTGGTCACGGAGGACGGGCTGCAGCAGGCGACGCGGCTGAGCGTCGCTGCGCATCACGCCGAGCGCTTCCGCGCCGCGGGCTGCGAGCGCGTCGCGGACCTCGGCTGCGGCATCGGCGCCGACGCCATGGCGTTCGCGAGCCTCGGGTTCGACGTCACCGCGATCGACGCGAACGAGGTGACCGCCGCGATCGCCACCCACAATCTCGCGATGTTCGACAACGCCGCCGTGCGGCACGCGCGTGCCGAGGAGGTCGACCTCGGCGAGTTCGACGGCCTGTGGTTCGACCCCGCGCGCCGCGAGGGCGGCGACGTCGGCGCATCCGGCCCCTCCGCTGCCCGCTCCCCCGGCGGAGCTCCCACGCGCGGCTCGCGCAGGCTCGCCGACCCGGCGGATTGGTCTCCCGGTCTCGACTTCGTCTTCGGAACCGCAGCTGTGCATCCGATCGGCGTCAAACTCGGCCCGGCCATCGACCACGACCTGCTGCCAGACGGCGCCGAAACCCAGTGGGTGTCTGTCGGCGGCGACCTCGTCGAGGCCACCGTCTGGGCCGGCGGGCTGCAGCGCGACGGCGTCGGCCGCTCGGCTCTCATCCTCGGCGACCGGCCGGCCGAGCGCGCGGCCCCTGGACCCGTCGACGACGAGCCGGTCGGCGACCTCGGCGAGTACGTCTTCGAGCCCGACCCTGCGATCATCCGCGCACGTCTCATCGGCGACGTCGCCCGCGAGGTGAATGGCCGGATGCTCTCGGCCGACATCGCGTGGATCACCGGCGATGAGGCGGTCGACACCCCGTTCGCGACCGCCTTCCGCGTGCGCGAGGTGCTCCCGCTGCAAGTTGCGAAGCTCAAACGTGCCCTGCGGGAACGCGGCATCGGCCGCCTCGAGATCAAGAAGCGGGGTGTCGACCTCGACCCGGCGACGTTCCGCACCCAGCTCGCGCTGAAGGGCGACGAGTCGGCGACGCTCATCTGCACGCGGGTCGGCGAGTCGCGCCGGGCACTCCTCGCCGATCGCGTCGTCTGATCGCGGCGCATTCGCGGGCCGGTCGCCGCGCATCCGGTTGCTGCGCGCATCCGGTCGCCACTCGGCGCCGGTCGCGCACACACCTCGGCGCGCGCTGGTCGGCTAGACGCTCGCGCCGAGCACGCGGGAGATCTCGGCGGCCGCCTGCACCGCGTGCGGCGCGAGGGACTCGATCGAGGTGCCCGGGTGCTCGAGGGCAATCGACGAGATCGACAGGCCGTGGGTCACGCGGCCCGCGTGATTGCGGATAGGGGCCGCCACGCACACCGTGCCGACTTCATTCTCGCCGAGGTCGAGGGCGTACCCGCGCTCTCGCACCTCGGCGAGCGCCTGCCGCAGCCCATCGACATCGGTGATCGTACTGTCGGTTCTGCCTGGCAGCCCCGTGCGCTCGGCGTACGCGCCGATCGCCTCGTCGTCCCACGAGGCCATCGCGGCCTTTCCCATGCCGGTCGAGTGCATCGGGATCGCGAGTCCGACGCGCGACCGCATTCGATACGGCTTCGACGAGTCGGTGCGGATGATGTAGACCATCTCGTCGCACGTCACCGCGCCGACGTGCACCGTGCAGTCGACGGCGGCGACCAGCCGGTCGACGATCGGCTGCGCGAGCTGAGAGATAACGACTGGTTCTCGTCGGCTCGCCCTCACCCGGTCGGCGCAAACGCAAGGGGTCAAAAATTGACGCTCGATCCCGCCACGAGCGACACTTTTTGACCCCCTAACCCCAGCACCAACGCAAGGAGTCAAAAAAGGCCGCTCAACCCCGACACGAGCGACACATTTTGACCCCCTAACCCCCAGCACCAACGAAAGAGGTCAAAAAACGCCGCTCAACCCCGACACGAGCGACACATTTTGACCCCCTAGCTCCGGGACACGGGCAAGGTGGCAAAACTAGCGGCGCTTCCCGCGATACGCGCCCGCACGGCGACGCAGGCACGCCTCGAGCATCGACGTGTCCGCCGCCCGCGTGGCGCTGAGGCGACGTGGACTGCGGCCGCGCAGCAAGAAACGACGGTGCGCCCCGACCGAGGTCGGGGCGCACCGTTGTTCGTACCTGTGGCGCGGAGCGCGCGCCGGGGGTCGAGGTCGCTAGAGGACCAGCACCACGATGATCGTGATGATGGCGAGCAGCACGGCAATCGCGCCGAGACCAAGCCCGACGAGTCCGAGCGTCTTGGCCAGACCCTTCTGACGCATGGCGAAGATGCCGACGCCGATCGCGCCGAGACCGAGCACGCCACCGATGTACTCGCCTGGCGTCATGATGAATGCGATCACCAGGACGGCGATGAGACCGAGGGCACCTGCGATGATGCCCATGAGCGGCGACGGCTTCTGCTGGCCGGCGAGCTGCGACTGACCGTAGGGCTGCTGACCGAAGGCCAGTTGACCCTGCTGGCCGGGCTGACCGAACGGCTGGCCCGGCTGGCCGGGCTGACCGAACGGCTGTCCGGGGCCCTGGTGTCCGGGGCCCTGCTGACCCGCGCCGAACTGGCCGGGTGCCTGCTGACCTGGGCCCGGCTGCCCGAAGCCGCCCTGCTGCCCGGGACCCTGCTGGCCCGGAGCCTGCTGGCCCGGGCCCTGCTGCCCCGGAGCCGGCTGACCCGGCCCCGGCTGCCCCGGACCTGGCTGACCATATGCGGTCTGCGGCGGTGCCGCCTGGCCGAAGCCCTGCGCTGGAGCTGCGCCGTATGCCGCGGAATCCGTCTGACCGAAACCACCAGGAGCCTGCCCCGAGGGCGACTGTCCGGGTGCGCCATAGGCGCCCGGCGCACCCGGGGCGCCGCCCGGCTGGCCGGACGACCCGCCGCCGGATTGTCCGGCTCCGAACGGGTCGGCGCCGGACTGGCCGCCGCCCTGATCACCGAACGACGGCTGCCCGCCTGGCTGCCCGAACCCGCCGCCCGCAGACGGAGCCGAGGCCGGGCTCGCGCCGAACGGCTGCCCGCCCGAGGCATCCGCCCCAGCCGGTGCCGAACCGAAGGATCCGTATGACGATTGACCTGATGGCTGAGCGGACGACGAATCGCCTGCGCCCGTCGATCCGAATGAACCGTACGACGACTGACTCGACGCGCCATCGGAACCACCAGACGGGGCACCGAACGACCCAGGCGCCGACGGACCGGACGGCGATTCAGACCCGCCCGCCGAGCCGAACGAACCGAACGACGACTGACCCGAAGCGCTCTCGCTCGAGGCAGGGGACCCGAAGGAGCCGAATGACGACTGACCTGAGCCGGAATCGGCGGTTCCGGTCTCGCCAGAGTTCGGCACGGCCGGCGACCCAGAGGAATCTGCGGACGACGACGGTGCCGCGCCGAAGTCGGTTTGCGGCGTTGACGACGCGGCCGGCGCTTCTCCCCACGCGGGCGAGGACGACAAGTTGGTCTGACCGAACGGCGCCTGCGAATCCGGAGCGCTCGCACCGGGTTGACCGCCAGGCTGCCCGAATGGCGGCGAAGCCGCAGGCTGCTCGGTCGAAGGCTGCCCCGTCGGCTGACCGAACGACGGCACCCCACTCGGCTGACCGAACGACGACTGCCCGCCCGGCTGACCGAACGACGACTGCCCGCCCGGCTGACCGAGGCTCCCCGGAGCGCAAGACAGACGGTACGTGGACTGCTCTCCATCAGGGAGGTACGAGGGA
>JBQDJW010000326.1:0-1131 GCA_052086425.1 Pseudoclavibacter sp.
TCCCAGAGCGGCGCGGGGGGTGGCGGGTCGTGGCCGGTCGTGGGCTCGTCGAGGAAGATGAGGGGCGGGCGCGCGACGAGCGAGGCGGCGAGATCGAGCCGCCGCCGCATGCCGCCTGAGAAGTGCTTGATCTGCCGCTTGGCCGCCTCCTCGAGGCCGAATCGCCCGAGCAGGTCGTCGGCCGTGCGCCGCGCCTGCTGAGCCGGGGCGCCGAGCAGCCGCCCGAAGAGCCACAGGTTCTCGGAGGCGGTGAGGTTCTCGTCGACGGAGGCGTATTGGCCGGTCACCCCGACGAGCTGTCGGATCTTGTGCGGCTCGCGGCGTACGTCGACGCCGAAGATCTCCGCGTCGCCGCCGCTGATGGGCAGCAGCGTCGCGAGCATCTGCACGATGGTGGTCTTGCCGGCGCCGTTCGGCCCGAGGAGGCCGAACACCTCGCCGCGGCGAATGGTCAGGTCAACGCCGTCGACCGCGCGGAATCCGCCGAATTCTTTCACGAGTCCGCGGGCGTCGACGGCGAGCTCGCCCGCCGCCGCCCGAGACTCAGTGGCGTTCAGAGTTGTCGATGTCATGCGGCAAGCGTCGGGCCGCGCGCCTTCACGCCGCTTTCATCCGGCTTTCACGTCGCCGTCGAGCTTCAGCGCTCGCCCCCGGCGTCTCGTGGAATTGGCGGGAGCGGGGTGGCGTCACGCGGACTCGACACCCCGCCCACGCATCACCGCAGAGGGTGGGTCAGGGAGCTGGGATCTCGAACTCGGTGGTGAACTCATCGATGGTCTCGTCCGAGCCGATGATCTCGACACCGGAGCGCGAGTACTCCATGAGGTATGTCTCGGAGCGCTCGTCGACCAGGAAGGCGATCCACCCGCTGCCCTCGCCATCGCTCCGCGCGACGCCGTCGAAGGGCGTGTGGCCTGCGGCTTCCATCTCGTCTTCGATCAGGCGGGTCTTGTCGCTCCAGAAGTCCGCGCCGTCATCCCAGGAAATCTCGAAGTTTCCTGCCGAAACCCGGCCACCGTACTCGGTTCCCGGCACGATCGAGACCTCAAGCAGCACGACTTCACCGCCATCGGCGATCAGCTCCGCCTCCGCCTCCGAGGAGAAATCGCGCACAGCGGTAACCACTGTGAT
>JBQDJW010000326.1:1141-4297 GCA_052086425.1 Pseudoclavibacter sp.
CCATATCGGAGTCTTCGATGACCTCCCCCACGTCGACCGCTATTCCCTCGCCCGCGGGTGCGGCGTCATCCTGCGCGGTCTCTTCGGTCTGCTCCTCTGCGGCAGTCTCCGCCGAAGTCTGCTCGGCAGTCTCGGTCGGCGGCTCGGTGTCCTCACCGGAAGCACACGCGACGAGTCCGAGGGTCAGCCCGCACAGCGCGACAGTCGAGGCGACGAGTCGAACGGATGTGGGAACGCGCATAAAAACTCCTTGGTTCGAAGGTACGAGCCCGAACAGTATCAAGATCTGTCCCATGCGAATTTCCGCGAGTCAGAACGACAACGTGCAACGCACCGTGTTGGTGCAACGGTGTCAAACGAGGCAGCGGCGGTAGCCCCGCGTCGATCATCCGCCGAAACGCGCCGTCACGTCGATTTCATCCAGCCTCCACGCCGCGGCGTCGCGCCATTCGACGGCAATGTCTCGGCAACATTTCTGCGACAGCATTTCGTCGGAACCACCGGAATTCCGCCCCTGGGCTATGGTGAGATTCCGGGTCAAGGACGACCTCGTCGCGACTGGAAGGCATTCCAATGGCAGCCGTACCCTCATCCTCGAAGGTGAATTGGCCCGTTTTCATCGTGTCCGCGGTGATCATTCTGGCCGTCACCATCTGGGCCGGATTCGTGCCAGGGGCCTATGACGTGCTCGAGACCGCATTCGTGTGGATCGCGCAGAATCTCGGCTGGTACTTCATCCTCACGGCCGCGATCGTGGTGATCTTCGTGCTGATCGTCGCATTCACCCGGGTCGGCAAGACGCGCATGGGTCCAGACCACTCGAAGCCGAAGTTCAACCTCTTCACCTGGACCGCGATGCTCTTCGCCGCGGGCATCGGCGTCGACCTCATGTTCTTCTCCGTCGTCGGCCCCGCGGCCAACCTGCGGGTTGGCCCAGGGAACGAGCCCGGTTCGATGCAGGCGGCAGAGGACGCCGCGCTCTGGACGATGTTTCACTACGGCATTCCCGGCTGGGCCATGTACGCCCTCGTCGGCATGGCCTTCGGCCTGTTCGCATACCGCTACCACCTGCCGCTCTCGCTCCGCAGCGCCCTCTATCCGATCATCGGCAAGCGCGCCAAGGGCGCGACGGGCGACGCCGTCGAGATCGGCGCCGTCATCGGAACCGTGTTCGGCATCGCGACGAGCCTGGGCATCGGCGTCGTGTTCTTGAGCTACGGCCTCAACTGGCTGTTCGGCCTCGAGGCGAGCACCGCGGTGCAGGGTGCGCTCATCGTGCTCGCCGCCGTCGTCTCGACGATCTCGGCAGTCTCGGGCGTCGACAAAGGCATCCGCCGCCTGTCCGAGATCAATGTCATCGTCGCGATCCTGCTCATGTTCTACGTGCTCGTCGCGGGCGACACGGTGTACCTGCTCAACGCCCTCGTGAAGAACCTCGGCGACTTCCTTTCGATGTTCCCGGCGATGCTGACCGAAACCTTCGCGTACAACACCGACCAGGCGTGGACCGACGAGGCGTGGCTCGACTGGTGGACGATCTTCTTCTGGGCGTGGTGGATCGCGTGGGCGCCATTCGTCGGCCTGTTCCTCGCGCGCATCTCGCGCGGTCGCACGCTGCGCCAGTTCATCATTGGTGTGCTGATCGTGCCGTTCGGCTTCATCGCGATCTGGATCTCGATTTTCGGCAACGCGACCGTCGCCCGCATCATGGGCGGCGATACCGCCTTCGCAGAGGCCGCGGAAGAGGGATCGGGAGCTGGCTACTTCGAGCTCATCTCGCAGTACCCTGGGGCGTTCTTCGTGATCGGCATCTCGGTGCTCGTCGGCCTGCTGTTCTACGTCACCAGCGCCGACTCCGGCGCCCTCGTGCTCGCGAACTTCACCTCGAAGAGCACCGACGCCGCGAGCGACGGGCCGGCGTGGCTGCGCATCGTGTGGAGCGTCATCATCGGCGCGCTGACGCTCGTCATGCTGTTGCTCGACGGCATCTACACGCTGCAGATGGCGACGGTCATCATCGGCCTGCCCCTCTCGATCATCCTGTTCCTCCTCATGGCCGGCGTCTGGAAGGCCCTGCGCCAGGAGCGCCACACGGCCGATTCGCACATCGCGACCCTCGCGTCCGCGGTCTCGGCCCGCGGCGGCGACGCGTCACCCGGCCGATGGCGCCGGCGCCTCGCGAACTTCATGGAGTACCCCGACGACGGCACGACGACCGCCTTCATGAACGACGTCGTCGTCCCCGCCGTCGAAGAGGTCGCCGCCGAGCTCAAGAAGCAAGAGGCGGAGGTGACGTGCGAGCGCGGCACGGTCGAGGACACCGAGATCCCGCAGATCGATCTGCACGTGTACTTCGACGAGCAGCCCATGTTCAAGTACCAGGCGTACCCGGTCGAGTACTCGGTGCCGAGCTTCGCGATCAAGGCGAGCAACACCGATGCGACATACCAGAAGGTCGAGATCTTCTCGGCGACCGGCTCCCCCGGCTACGACATCTCCGGATACTCCAAAGATCAGGTGATCGCCGACATCCTCGACGCCTACCAGCGCCACCTCACGATGCTGACGCTCAGCGACACCGAGCCGGGTTCGACGGTCGCGCTCGACACGAGCGCGATTCCGACCGACTGGGATCACGTGCGAACGCGCGACGCGGAGTGATTCGCATTCACTAGGGTTGTTCGGCGATCGATCGGATGCCCGCCTCGCGTTGCGATCCGAGCATCCGTTCATCGCCCGAACGACCGACGACCGACGACCGACGACCGATGACCGCACGATCAGAGGAGCCTCCCCAATGACCGCGACCCTGTTCATCGACGGACGCTGGGAGCCCGCGGCCTCCGGCGAAACGCGCACGATCACCTGCCCCGCCGACGGCACCGAGGTCGGCGTCGTCTCGGAGGCGGGCGCGGCAGACGCCGAGCGCGCCATCGCGGCCGCCCGCCGTGCATTCGACGGCGGCGAGTGGGCGTCGACGTCCGCGTCGGAGCGAGGCGCGTTCCTCGCCCGCGTCGCCGACGAGCTCGGCCGCCGCAAGGCCGAGTTCGCGCGCGCAGAGGCGCTCGACACGGGCAAGCGGCTCGTCGAAGCCGAGATCGACATGGACGACATCATCGGCTGCTTCCGCCACTTCGCGAAGCTGGCCGACGCCGA
>JBQDJW010000327.1:0-4296 GCA_052086425.1 Pseudoclavibacter sp.
ACAACCACCGTCCGATGCCGCTCGAGCCAGAGGCGATCGAGTCGGCGGAATCGTTCGCCGCGACCGGGGAGCATCCGGCCAAGCACCCGTTCACCGATGTCGACTTCGCGCCGAGCTGGGCTGAGACGCGCAGGCTGCTGCCAGAGCTCGAAGGGGTCGAGCTCGCCGAGGGCTTCAACGGCATCTTCTCGTTCACGCCGGACGGCGGGCCGATGCTCGGGCCCGTGCCGGGAACGATCGGGCTCTGGCTCGCGCAGGCCGTGTGGGTCACGCAGTCGGCAGGAATCGCCCAGGTCGTGGCCGACTGGATGCTCACGGGCGACCCGGGCATCGCCACGCACGGCCTCGACTACCAGCGCTTCGACCCCGCGATCGTCTCGCACGAATTCTCAGTGCAACAGGCAGAGGAGTCGTACGACGAGGTCTACGACATCATCCACCCGCAGCGCACGACCGAGCGGCAGCGCGGGCTGCGCACGACCCCGTTCCACGAGCGCGAGGTCGCGCTCGGCGCGGTCTTCGAGTCGGCGAACGGGTGGGAGCGGCCGCTCTGGTTCGCGGCGAACGAGGGGCTGGTCGGCGGCGACGGCGCAGACGGCGATGAGCCGGATGCTCCCGAGCGTCGCGACGCATGGTCGGCGGCCGTGTGGTCACCGGCCGCGGCCGCCGAGGCCTGGGCGACGCGCAACCGCGTCGCCATGTACGACGTGTCGTCGCTCGTGCGGCTTCGCGTGTCGGGGCCGGGATCGACCGAGATACTGCAACGAGCGACGACGAGCAACATCGACCGGCCGGGTGGCCGAGTGACCTACACGTTGCTGCTCGACCACGCCGGCGGCGTCCTCGGCGACATCACCGTCACGCGGCTCGGCCCCGAAGAGTACCTGCTCGGCTCGAACGGCAACCTCGAGAAGCGGTGGCTCGAGTCGCTCGCGGCGGCGGATGCGCGCAGCGGCCACGCGGTCGAGATCCGCGACGTGACGGGCGGCGAAGCGGCGATGGGGCTGTGGGGTCCTCGCGCTCGCGATGTGCTCGAGCGGGTCACTCGCGATGACGTCTCGAATGCGGCGCTCCCCTACTTTCGCGCCCGCCGCATCCACGTCGCCGGGGCGCCGGTGCTCGCGCAGCGCGTCAGCTACGTCGGCGAGCTCGGCTGGGAGCTCTACGTCACCGCCGACAACGGGCGGTACGTGTGGGACGCGCTGTGGGAGGCGGGGCAGGAGTCCGGAATGGTCGCGGCGGGGCGGCGCGCGTTCAATGCGCTGCGGATGGAGAAGGGGTACCGCTCGTACGGCGCCGACATGACCCGCGAGCACACGCCGGTCGAGGCGGGGCTCGGCTTCGCGGTGCGCGGCAAGGACTCGTTCGTCGGAAGCGAGGCGCTCGCGTCGCGACCGGCGACGAAGCGTCTCTTGACGCTCGTGCTCGATGACCCGACGGCCGTCGTGCTCGGCTCGGAGCCCGTCTACCTCGCGGGGGCGGGAGCCGAGTCGCCTGACGACGAGCCTGTCGGCTACGTGACCAGCGCCGACCAGGGCTACACGATCGGGCGGACGATCGCCTACGCGTGGGTCCCCGCCGAGCTGGCCGCGGCCGGAACGCGCCTCGAGGTCGAGTACTTCACCGAGCGCTTCGGCGCGGTCGTGCACGACGGCCCCCTCGTCGACCCGGCGGGCGAGCGCGTGCGGGGCTGAGCCCGGCCCAAGCCCCCTGAGCCTGTCTCGCCGAGGTGCCTGAGGACGTCAGGGCCGCCCGCGGCCGTAGGTCTCCAGGAGACGGAGCCAGATCTCGCTGATCGTGGGATAAGCGGGGACAGCGTGCCAGAGCCGGTCGATAGGAACTTCGGCGGCGATGGCGATGGTTGCGGCGTGGAGCAGCTCGGCGACGTCGGGGCCGACGACGGTGAAGCCCACCAGCACCTTCTTGTCCTCGTCGACGATCATGCCCGCACGGCCGGTGTACCCATCGGCGTGCAGGGCAGCGCCTGCCACGGCGCCGAGGTCGTACTCCACGGCCCGGACACGGATCCCGGCAGCCTCGGCGGACGCGGCGGTGCAGCCGACTGTGGCGATCTCCGGGTCGGTGAAGATGACCTGCGGCACCGCGCGCTCGTCGGCGGTGGCCGCGTGACGACCCCAGGGAGCGACGTCGACGGGGTCGCCTCCGGCTCGGGCGACGAGGGTCTCGCCCAGGGCGCGAGCCTGGTACTTGCCCTGGTGCGTCAACAGGGCGCGGTGGTTGACGTCGCCCGCGGCGTAGAGCCAGCCGTCGCCAACCGGCGTGCCGTCGCTGCCGAGCACACGCAGGGACTCGTCGACGCGGAGCCAGTCGCCGGGCGTGAGGCCGACGCGGTCCAGGCCGACCGTGGCCGTGTTGGGTGCGCGGCCGGTTGCGACCAGCACCTCGTCGGCGTCGATGGTCGTGCCGTCGACGAGGGTCAGGTGCACGGCCCCGCTCTCGTCGCGGTGGACGCTCGTTGGCTCGGTGCCCAGGTGCAGCCTCACGCCGTTCGCCCTGAGCGTCTCGGCCACCAGGTCGCTCGCGAACGCCTCCACGTTCGGCAGCAGCCCGGCGCGGGCGATCAGCGCGATCTGGGACCCGAGCGCCGCGTACGCGGTGGCCATCTCGGCACCGACAACGCCGCCGCCGATGATCGCCAGCCGGCCGGGGACCGTCTGGGCGGACGCGGCTTCACGGCTGGTCCACGGTGCGACGTCGGCCAGACCGGGAACGTGCGGGATTCGGGCGCTGGTGCCGGTCGCGACGACCACCGCCTGGCGCGCCGTGAGCACCGTGGTTTGCCAGGCGGCGTCCGTCACCTCGACGGTGCGGGCAGCGCCGATCCGCCCGACACCGCGGAACAGGGCGATGCCGGCGCCCTCGAGCCAGTCGACCTGGCCGTCGTCGCGCCAGTGCGAGGTGAACGCGTCCCGCCGGGCCAGCACCGAAGCGGCGTCCAGCTCGCCGGACACGGCGGCGTTCGCCCCGGGCAGGGCGCGCACGGCCCGCAGCGCGGCGGCGTCGCGCAGGAGTGCCTTGGTGGGCATGCAGGCCCAGTACGAGCACTCGCCGCCGACGAGTTCGCTCTCCACGATCGCGACGCTGAGTCCGCCCTTGACTGCGCCGTCGGCGACGTTCTCGCCGACCGGTCCCGCGCCGATGACCACGACGTCGTAGATGTTCTCGGTCATGTTCAGCTGCCTTTCTTGGCTACGCGGTGAAGACGCAGCGCGGAGACGAGGAAGAATATGCCGCCAAGGGTGGCATAGCCGCCTAGTGAGATGAGCATCGCGTTCGGTCCGCCGGCCATCGCGAAGAACCCTGCGCCGGCGAACACGGAGATGCCGCCGCTGAGAATCATCGCCCACTGGCCGCCGAGCTTGTAGCGCCGGATCGCGACGATGAGCTGCACGATGCCCGCCGTGACCGCCCAGACGCCCCAAACCTGCAGGACGGCGGGGATGCCAGAGGTGACGGCCACGGCCAGCCCGATGGCCGTCAGCAGGCTCAACGCCATGTTGAAGTACAGGCCGATGGTGGGGCGCACGGTCGTCGAGGATCGGAAGTCGACGATCGCCGCTGCGACGTCGAACAGCGGGTAGAGCACGAGCAGCGCGATCGCGACCGGGCCCAGCTCCGCGCCGACGACGAACAGCAGCGCCGCCCAGACGATCGCGAATCCGAACCGGACGAAGTAGAGGTTGCGGAGCGAGGTAGCCGTAGCCACTCCCGAAGAATCCGCAGTGATGGACGAAGACATGGGAAATGCCCTTTCGATGGTGGCCGGCGTGACGCTGTGACGCCACGGATCTGTGCGAGAAGCGAGGTAGACGAACTAGTTACCCTACTTCGAATCAAGATACACAGACTCACGACCGGACGCAACCGTTCGACGCTCAGGTAGAGTCACTGGTACGTCCACTCAGGGAGGAAACCTCCGCCCTCCGTCACCGAGAGCAAGAACGGGAGTACGTCAGCGAGATGAGCACTGCACCTTCACGCGCGGTGACGACCAGCACCGGCAGGTCACGCACCCCGTCCACCCGCGAGCGCATCCTCGAGGCGGCGACCGAGCTGTTCTATGCGCACGGGATCCGCGCGGTCAGCGCCGACAAGATCATCGAGCGCGTCGGGATCACGAAGGTCACGTTTTACCGCCACTTCCGCGCCAAGGACGACCTCGTCGTCACCTACCTGGAGAGCCAGGCAGTTCGGGAGCGCGACATGCTCGACGCCGCCCGCGAGTCCGCCGACGGAGACTCCGAGGCGCTCCGCTCGTTCGCCAACCTCGTCGGC
>JBQDJW010000328.1:0-4289 GCA_052086425.1 Pseudoclavibacter sp.
ACCATACGTGGGCCGCGACCGACATGGCCCGCGTCGCAATGCGGCTGCACCGTCGGCGCGTGCTGCAGCCAGACGTCGTCGTGGCGACCGCGCCCGCCGTCGAGACGCTCGTGGTCGGCAAGTGGGTCGCCCGCCGGCTCGGGGCCCCGCTCGTCGTCGAGATGCGCGACGCATGGCCGGACCTCGTGACGCACGTGCCAGGCACGACGGCCGCGAAGTCGGTCACGGAGCGCGCGAAAGCGATCGCGCACCACCACGTGACCGATTGGCAGCAGAACGCCGCCGCCGTCGTGACGACGACGCAGCGATTCGCCGACGTGCTCGAGGGCCGCGGCGTCGAGCGCCCGGCCGTGATCCGCAACGGCACGAACTTCGAGCGGTATCGCGCCCTGCCTCCCCGCGAATCCGGCCGAAGGGGCCTGCGCGTGCTCTACCTCGGCAATCTCGGGCGCAGCCAGGGCCTCGAGCACGCCGTGCGCGTTGCGGGCCGGATGCGCGACGCCGGTCTCGACGTCGACGTGCGGATGGTTGGGTACGGAGCCGACCAGCGCCGGCTGCGCGCGCTCAACGAGTCGCTCGGCAGCCCGGTCGACCTGCGCGACCAGATCCCCGCGAGCGAAGTGCGCGACCACTATGAGTGGGCCGACACGCTGCTCGTGTCGCTGCGGCCCTGGCAGCCGTTCGAGTGGACAGTGCCGTCGAAGCTCTACGAGGCGCTCGCGACCGGTCGACACATCACGGCGATGCTCGGCGGCGAGGCCGCGGAGATCGTGGCGAACGTCGATGCAGGCGATGTCGTGCCACCTGGCGACGAGAACGCCCTCTACGACCTGTGGGCCTACCTCGCTGCGGCTCCGGAAGCGCTCGAGATCGGCGACGCCGGGCAGCGCTGGGTCGACGAACACGCCGGGTACGACGGGCTCGCCACTCGCTATCTCGAGGTATTCGATCGGGCCGTATCGAACGTCCATCGTCGCGGCGCATCGCCGCGCGGCGCCCGTGTCGACGCGCTCACGGACGGCGCGAAGTCCCCGCTCGCGTCGCCGGTCGGCGACCGGATGTCCGCCAGGAGCGCCCTATGAATCCCACTCGAGCATCGCAGGATGCCATCGGAAGCGTGTGCGTCGTCGGCCTCGGCTACATCGGCCTGCCGACGGCGGCGTTCATCGCGTCGAAGGGCCTGTCGGTCATCGGCGTCGACGTGAACGAGGCGGTCGTCGAGCAGGTGAACCGCGGCGACCTTCCCTTCTTCGAGCCGGACTTCGAGGCGACCCTCGCGGGCGTCGTCTCGCAGGGGCGCCTCGTCGCGCAGCTCGAGGTGCCAGAGGCGGACGCCTTCATCGTGGCGGTGCCGACCCCGTTCACGGAGGGGCACAACGCCGACCCGTCGTTCATCTTCGCGGCGGCCGACGCCATCGCGCCGAAGCTGCGCGGCGGCGAGCTCGTCGTGCTCGAGTCGACGTCGCCTCCTGGCATGACCGAGCGGCTCGCCGAGCGCATCCGCGAGCGCCGGCCCGATCTCGCTGCCGACGATCGGCCCGAGTCGGTCGTGTTCGCCCACTGCCCCGAGCGCGTGCTGCCCGGCCGGATCATGGTCGAGATGGCCACGAACGACCGCATCATCGGTGGCCTTTCGCCGCGGGGGAGCGAGCTCGCGAAGCAGCTCTACAGCACCTTCTGCAGCGGCGAATTGCTCATGACGGATGCGCGGACGGCCGAAATGGCGAAGCTGTCGGAGAACTCGTTCCGCGACGTGAACATCGCCTTCGCCAACGAGCTCTCGCTCGTGTGCGAACGGCTCGGCATCGACGTGTGGGAGCTGATCGAGCTCGCGAACCACCACCCGCGCGTCAACATCCTGCAGCCGGGCCCCGGGGTCGGAGGGCAGTGCATCGCGGTCGACCCGTGGTTCATCGTTTCTGCGGCTCCCCAGGAAGCGCGCCTCATCGAGATGGCCCGCCTCGTGAACGACTCGAAGCCCGGCGTGGTGCTGAAACAGGTGTTCGCGCACGCGGAGGGACGCGAGCGGCCGACGATCGCGACGCTCGGCGTGACGTTCAAGGCCAACGTCGACGACCTGCGCGAGTCGCCGGCGAAAGACATCGCGATCGAGCTGGCGAAGCGCCTCGACGACGGACACGTCCTCATCGCCGAACCGAACATCCACGAACTGCCGGGCGAGCTCGCGAGGTTCCGCAACGTCGAGCTGACCGGCGTCGACGACGCGATCGAGCGCGCCGACATCGTGCTCGTGCTCGTCGAGCACGACGAGTTCACGCGGGTCGACCGCGCGCGCCTCGAGGGCAGGGCCATCGTCGATACCAAGGGCATCTGGCGGTAGACCGCGCGGGGCGGGACGGCCGCATCCGGCCGCACCCGCGCATCCGGGCCCGTGTCGCCCTTAGTCGCTGCCGACGTAGAACTCGGGCCGCCCGTCGCGCGCCCGCTCGAGCAGGCGGTCGGACTCGGCGAGCTCGTCGTTCGCGACCTTCCACGCCCACCAGCGGTACGCGCGGGCGACGTCGACGGCAGGCCCGTCGGTGACGACCTCGCCCTTGTGCAGCCACACCGCGCGCGTGCACAGGGTCTCGATCGTCTGTGCGGCGTGCGACACGAGGAAGATCGTGCCCGCGCGAGTGCGGATCTCGTCCATCGCCCGTTCGCTGCGTGCGGCGAAGGCCGCGTCGCCCGTTCCGAGCGCTTCGTCGATGAGCAGGATGCTCGGTTGCGCCGCGACCGCGATCGCGAAGCGCAGGCGCGCCTGCATGCCAGACGAGTAGCCGCGCATCGGCCGGTAGATGGCGTCGCCGATGCCGGCGAGCTCGATCACGCTCGACATCGATCGGCGCACCTCGCGGGGGCCGTAGCCGAGGGCGAGGAGGCCGAGCTGCACGTTCTGCTCGCCCGTGAGGTTGGGCAGGAGCGCCGCGCTGACGCCGAGCAGCATGGGGGTCGACGAGGCGAGTACGCGTCCTGAGGCTGGCGCCTCGACGCCGGCGATCGCGCGAAGCAGCGTGCTCTTGCCAGAGCCGTTGGCGCCGACGAGCCCGACGTGTTCGCCCTCCGACACGTCGAAGCTGACGTTGCGCAACGCGTGGACGGTCGTGACGCGGGCGACGCCGACGGCAGAGCGCGCCCGCGCGATCGCCCTCGTCGCGCCCGAGAGGCCCGAAAGGTCGGTGGTCTCGGCGCGGTAGTCGATCGAGACGCCCTCGACGGCGACCGTAACGGCGTCGGAGCGCACGACGGGCACTGGCGCGGCCTCAGCGGAACTTGCGGCCATAGCTCTGCTCACCCCGCCAGAAGAACACGATGCCGAGCACGAGGAACCCGATCGCCCACAGTGCGAACTCGATGAACATGCCGAGGCTCGGCAGCTGCCCCGCGACGAGCACGAGTCGATACATCTCGATGAGCATGTAGAGGGGCGAGTGCTCGACGATCGTGCGCAGCACGGGGAACGGGTCGTAGCGGTCGATCGTGAAGAAGATCGCCGACCCGTAGAACAGCGCCCGCATGAGGTACGGGATGAGCTTGCGGATATCGGGGATGTTCGACCCGAGCCTGGCCATGATGAACGCTGCCCCGAGCCCGAAGCAGAGCTGCAGCGCGTAGATGACCGGCACGAGCAGCCAGGTCGTCGTCGGCAGCGCGTGCGGCGGGATCGACATGATGAGCACGAGCATCGCCGCGATCACCGGAACGCTCGAGAACACCTCGCGAACGGTCGTGGCGATCGGCAGCGAGGCCCGAGGGAAGCTGAACGAGCGGATCAGCGACCCGTTGCCCACGACCGAGCCGGCCCCCGACGTGATCATGCGCGAGGTGATCGTGAAGAAGAAGATGCCGACGATCAGGTTGAGGATGAAGTACTCGTCGCCGCGCGAGAACAGCAGGCCGAAGATCACGTAGTAGACGGCCGCGTCGAGCAGCGGGGCGACGATGAGCCAGATGTTGCCGAGGATCATCTCGTTGTTGCTCTGCGACGCCTGGGTCCACGCCTGCATGCGGATGAAGTGCCGGCGCCGATAGAGACGACGGAGGTACTCGACGAACGGTGGGCGAGCGCTCACGGGCTGCAGGCGAACGACCGTTCCGTCTTCGCGCTCGTGCGCGTAGCGCTCCTCGACGAGGGCGTGCAGCGGCAGGGCGTCGCGCTCGCGTTCCCACGGGGCCACGTGGATCTCGCGCTCCCACGCGGCGCCGAGTGGGGCGCCGGCGGCGGGGCGCGCTTGCGGGCCCGCGGGAGCGTGCGCCTGGACGTTCGTCGGGCTCTGCGCATGGACGTT
>JBQDJW010000329.1:0-4288 GCA_052086425.1 Pseudoclavibacter sp.
ATGGTCATGTTCTGGTCCCTTTCTGTCTCACGCCGTCTCACGACCACCGGCACGCTGCCAGTGCAGAATGCGACGTTCGATGAGAGTGAGTACAAGGTTGAAGAGGTATCCGATGATTCCGAGAAGAACGATTCCCGCCCACATATCGAGGTAGCCGAACCCTCGTTGCGCCTGCACGATCGAGAAGCCGATTCCGTTGGACGAGGCGACCATCTCGCTGATCACCATCAGGATCAGCGCGATCGCGAGACTCGTGCGCACGCCGGCCAGGATCTTCGGCGCAGCACCGGGAAGAACGATGCGTAGGAGCCGATCGGTGATACCGATACGGAAGACCGTGGCCGTGTCGTACTTGAGGCGATCGATACCACGAACTCCCTCGATCGTGTTCAGAAGGATGGGCCATGCGGTCCCGAAGGTGATCAGCAGGATCCGCATCGAATCTCCGGTACCGAACAGCACGAGGAACACCGGGATGAGTGCCGGGGGCGGTACGGCGCGCATGAACTGCACGATCGGATCGATGTAGTCCGCGAGCCGCTGGCTCAGGCCGATGGAGACACCGAGGATGACTCCCGCGACCACCGAGATGGCATATCCGCTCAGCATGCGGCCGATGCTGGGGATGACGTCAGCGCGAACGTTCTCGTTCAGCAGTCCGGTCTCGTTCGGGAACCACAGAGCCGCGGCCCGCTCGAAGATGAGAAGGGGTTGTGGAAAGAACGGAGACGTCGCGAGCATCGTCGCCACCTGCCAGAGGAGCAGCAGTGCGATGAGAACGATCCAGCGTGACGCCATCCGGAAACCTGGACGGGCGATGATCGGGCGCGTGGTCGGCATGGTCCTCACAGTGATCGTGGGGCGAGTACGAACTGCATCGGTCATGAGGGGACTCCGTCCGTCTTCCAGCGGAAGACAAGTCGTTCCGCGCCGACCAGCAGCATGTTGACCAGTACGCCCAGCAGGCCCGCGATGACGGTGCCGCCGAATACGAGGGCGGTGTCACCACCGCCCGAGCTGGTGCGCAGGATGTAGGCTCCGATCCCCTGCGCCGAACCGGCGAGGAGCTCAGCGCTGATGGTGACGATCAGCGCGATGGAGGCCGAGATGCGGATTCCGGTGGCGGCGAAAGGTGCTGCCGACGGCAGGCTGACGCGGGTGAGGATCCCCAATTGGCTCAAACGGAACGTTCGTGCGGTCTCCTTGGCGATCGGGTCGACGTCACGGACGCCGTAGATCGTGTTGAAGAGGATCGGCCAGAGCGCCGCATAGACAGTCAGGGCGATCTTCATCTCGGCACCTTGTCCGAGAACCAGGATGGCGAGTGGGATCAGGGCGACCGACGGTACCGGCCGCAGGAACTCGATGGCAGCAGAAGCTGCTTCGTTGGCGATGCGGAAGGACCCGAGGACGAGGCCGAGCCCGATCCCGACCGTCGCCGCAATGCTCAGGCCTGCTGCCCACGCCCAGATCGTGGCACCCACATCGCTGAGGAACACCGGATCCACGAGCAGCGACGCGGTCGCGGCTATCACCTGCGACGCCGATGGCAGCAGACTCTCCGGGACGAAGCCCAGCAAGGAGATCGCTTCCATGATGACGAGCAGTGCCACCACGCCGATCACGCCTCGCAGGATCCGAGTGCCGGACTTTCCCAACTGGGGTGCTTGAAGGCTTGGTGGTGAGTCTGCGATGGCGGTCATCGGGACTCCTCGACCGGCGCGATAGGCAACGTGACGGACCCGAGCGTCGTGAACTCGACCTGGACCTCTCCGCCCGGGTTGACGAAAACAGCGTCGGTGAGGCCTCCTGTGAGGACGATCATTCCCGCTTCGATCGCTTCGCCCCGCTCAGCGAGAGCGTTCGCCGCGAGGGCCAGGGCCTCGGCGGGGTGTCCCTGCACCGCTGCCCCGGTGGCGGTGTCCACGACGTCCCCGTCGACGCTGAGGACAGCGGCTTCGAGTGCGAGGTCCAGGCCGGCCGGTTCAACTCCCATCGAGCTGACGACGAAGCGTGAGCTCGACGCGTTGTCGGCGACGACGTCCGGCAGAGCGAACTTGAAGTCGGTGTAACGGCTGTCGATGACCTCGAGACCAGCATGCACACTGCGCACGGCGGCCATAGCGCCGGCGGCGGTGGCCCCGGGCCCGGCGAGCCGCTCGCCCATAACGAAGACGATCTCGGGTTCGACACGGGGGTGGATGAGCTCGCCGGTCACCAGCGGTACGCCGACCTCGATGAGCATGGCATCGGTGATCACTGCGGTCAGAGGCGAGGTGATGCCCATCCTCTGCTGCTTGGCGCGTGAGGTCAGGCCCAGCTTCACGCCGACCACCCGCTCGCCCGCGGCGACCTTGCGTGAGATCAGCTTCCGCTGGGCCTCGTAGGCAGTGGGGATATCGAGCTCGGTGTACTGGTCGGTCAACTTGCCGCCATCGCGACGCTCATTCTCCCGAGCGAGCAGTTCGGTCACGACGGCGTCGATGACGGTGGAGTCGGTGGGAGTGTTCATCGGGCACCTGCCAGTTCGATCGCGACGTCGATGATCATGTCTTCCTGTCCTCCGACGTAACCGGCCTCGCCCACCCTCTTGAGGATCTGGTAGGCGGGTACGTCGTAGCGCTCAGCTGCACGTTCGGCATGCAGGAGGAAGGAGTTGTATACCCCGTAGCGTCCTTGGACGATCGAGGCACGGTCGGCGATCGGCATCCTGGTGATGATCGGCGTGAGGACCTCCTCGGCAGCCGCCAGCATCTGCTCCTCGTTGATCCCAGTCGGAATTCCGAGTGCGCCGAACACGGTGGTCAGAATCTCGCTCGGTGAATTTCCTGCACCGGCGCCGAGGGCGCAGAGGGTGCCGTCGATCTGGCGAGCACCAGCTTCGTAGGCGGCGATCGAATTCGCGATGCCGAGCGAGAGGTTCTGGTGGCCGTGGAAGCCGACCTGCGCATCCCCGCCCAGCTCCTGCACGAGTGCCGAGACCCGATCGGCAGCCGAGTGCGGCATCAATGCGCCGGCGGAGTCGACGACGTAGACGCACTGGCATCCGGCGTCGACCATGATTCGCGCTTGTGCGGCGAGATCGTCGGGGTCGGCCCGATGGGCGAGCATCAGGAATCCCACGGTCTCCATGCCGAGATCGCGGGCGGCCTGGAAGTGCTGTATGGACACGTCCGCTTCAGTGCAGTGCGTAGCCACTCGAGCGACGTCGGCACCGGCACTCTGTGCCTCGCGGAGGTCTGCAACGGTGCCGAGCCCCGGGAGCATCAGCACAGCGATCCGTGCACGATCGACCTCGTCGACTGCGGCGGCGACGAGATCGATGTCGCGCACCTTGCTGAAGCCATAGTTGAAGGAGGAGCCATTGAGGCCATCACCATGCGTGACTTCGATGATCTCGACACCCGCCTTGTCGAGGGCGCCAGAGACATCACGCACCTGCTGTTCGGTGAACTGGTGTCGCACTGCGTGGGAACCGTCGCGAAGCGTGGTGTCGGTGATGCGCACGGGGTCCTTGATCTGGTCGTTCATGCCAATGCCTTCCTAGACGTCGCAAGCAGCTCACCGACGCGCACGGCAGCGGAGGTCATGATGTCGAGATTCCCCGCCCAGGGCGGCAGATAGTCGCCATTGCCGGTGACCTCGAGAAAGACGGCGACGCGGCCCATTCCGCCCCAGAGTTCGTTCGGTTCGTCGAACTGCGGCTCACTCCGCATCCGGTAGCCCGGCACGTACTGCTGCACTTCGGCGACTCGGCGATGGATCGCGGCGGCGATCGCCTCCTGGTCGGCCCCCGGCTCGAGCGAGCAGAAGATGGTGTCCCGCATCATCATGTCCGGCTTCACGGGGTTGAGGATGATGATTGCTTTACCCCACTCAGCGCCACCGATGGCCTCGAGCGCACGTGACGTGGTCTCGGTGAATTCATCGATGTTGGCTCGGGTGCCGGGACCCGCGGAGCGGGACGAGATCGACGCGATGATCTCCGCGTACGGCACACGGGTCACGCTCGCCACCGCGTGCACGATCGGGACGGTGGCCTGCCCACCGCAGGTGATCATGTTGAGGTTGGGGGCCGAGGAGTTCTCGTGCAGGTTGACGGCCGGGCAGACGAACGGGCCGACCGCGGCGGGCGTCAGGTCGATCGCATCGATGCCGGCCTCCGCATAGCGCGGCGCATTGGCCTGATGTGCCTTGGAGCTGGTCGCTTCGAACACGAAGTCCGGCTTGTCGGACTGAGCCAAGAGCCAGTCGACACCTCCCGCGCTGGTGGGTACTCCGAGGGCAT
>JBQDJW010000330.1:0-4286 GCA_052086425.1 Pseudoclavibacter sp.
TTCGTCGAGGCCCAGGTGCTCGAAGCGCTGAACGTCGACTACATCGATGAGTCCGAGGTGCTGAGCCCGGCGGACTTCGCCAACCACATCGACAAGTGGCAGTTCGACGTGCCGTTCGTGTGCGGCGCGACGAACCTCGGCGAGGCCCTTCGCCGTATCACCGAGGGCGCGGCCATGATCCGCTCGAAGGGCGAGGCCGGTACGGGCGACGTCAGTGAGGCGACCAAGCACATCCGCCAGATCTCGGGCGAGATCCGCGCTCTGCAGTCGAAGAGCGCCGACGAGCTCTACGTCTCCGCCAAGGAGCTGCAGGCCCCGTACGAGCTCGTCGCCGAGGTCGCGCAGACCGGCAAGCTGCCCGTCGTGCTGTTCACGGCCGGCGGCGTCGCGACGCCCGCCGACGCGGCGATGATGATGCAGCTCGGCGCCGACGGCGTGTTCGTGGGCTCCGGCATCTTCAAGTCGGGCGAGCCCGAGAAGCGCGCGGCCGCGATCGTCAAGGCCACGACGATGTTCAACGACGCGAAGGCGATCGCGGATGCGTCGCGCGGACTGGGCGAGGCGATGGTCGGCATCAACGTTGGCGACCTGCCCGCGCCGCATCGCCTTTCGGAGCGCGGCTGGTAGTTCCGCGGAACGCAACATCCGGGCCCGCCCCGCCGAACGTCGGCAGGGCGGGCCCGCTGCGTTCAACGCTTCAACGCTTCAACGCTTCAGCGGCCGATGGTGTTGAGCTCCTCGACGTCGTCGGCGGTCAGGTTTAGGCCGGCGCCCGCGAGGTTCTCCCGCAGGTGCGCCACCTTCGAGGTGCCCGGGATGAGCAGGATGTTGTCGGAGCGCTGCAGCAGCCAGGCGAGCGCGACCGACATCGGCGTCGATGCCCGGCGAGCCGCGACCGACGACAGGGAATCCGCCTGCAGCGGTGTGAAGCCGCCGAGCGGAAAGAACGGCACATAGGCGATGCCGTCCGCAGCCAGCTCATCGATGAGTGCGTCGTCACCGCGATTCGCCAAGTTGTACATGTTCTGCACGCAGACAAGCGGGGCGATCTTGCGAGCATCGGCCACTTGTTCGGCGGTCACGTTGCTCACGCCCAGATGGCGGATCAGGCCCTGCTGCTGAAGGTCGGCGAGTGACTCGAATGCCTCGACGATCGAGCCCGGCTGCGGTCCCGTTGCGTCACCCATGCGCATATTCACCAGGTCGAGGGTTTCCAGGCCGAGGGATTCGAGGTTCTCGTGCACCTGCCGGCGCAGCGACTCCGGATCGCGGGCCACCGGCCATCCGCCCTCGGCATCCCGGTCCGCGCCGACCTTCGTGGCGATGAGGATGGGATCCGGGTACGGGTGCAGCGCTTCGCGGATCAACCGATTCGTGACGTTCGGCCCATAGGCGCCGCTCGTGTCGAAGTGCGTGACGCCGAGTTCGACCGCCTCGCGAAGCACCGCGACGGCCTTGTCGTGATCGGCGGGCGGACCCATCACCCACGGGCCTGCAAGCTGCATGCTGCCGTAGCCGAAACGGGTCACCGTTCGGTCGCCGAGGTTCCAGGTGCCGCCTGGCAGCAATGTCGTCGTGGTCATGGTCAACCTTCCTGTCGAGGATCAGCGGTGGCCGAGCGGCCAACACCTGACCTAGTCTCGGAGAGCAGCTCTCTCATCGGAAGTACGCACTGTGAAGTTCGTTGCATCCGGATTCGAAAGGGAAGACAGATGGCGACAGCAAGCGCGGCCGAGAAGCGGAACCAAGCCAAGAACGCGTACAACGCCTTCTTGTCGGCCTGTCCGAGCCGACAGCTCCTCGACCGGCTTTCCGACAAGTGGGTCGTTCTGGTGCTGTGCGCGCTCGGGGGAGATGGCACGGATGGGAACGGCACGCCCGCTCCCCTCCGGTACTCCGAGCTCTCGCGCCTGATTGCAGGCGTGAGTCAGAAGATGCTCACCCAGACGCTGCGCTCCCTGGAGCGAGACGGGCTGATCACGCGCACGGTGACCCCCACCGTCCCCGTCACCGTCGAGTACGCACTCACCGATCTCGGCCACTCACTCCACCGAACCGTGAGGCAAGTCCGGTTCTGGGCGCAGGAGAACATGAACGACGTCCAGGCGAGCCGCGAAACCTACGACGCCGGCGCTGAGAAGCCAGCGGCGGAATAGCGATTCGACCGTGGAACGGTCGGGCAAGCGCGCATCGAGCCTTCGGTACCGCGTCACAGCGTCAGAAGCACCTTCGTGGCCCGACGCTCGTCCATGGCGCGGTAGCCCTCTGCCGCCCGCTCGATCGGCAGTTCGAGGTCGAAGACGACGCCTGGGTCGATCTTGTCGGTCATGATGAGGTCGATCAGCTCTGGGAGGAATCTGCGCACGGGCGCGGGACCGCCGAGCAGACTGACGGTCGAGAAGAACAGGTCGAGCCCGTCGAGCTCAACGCCGTACGACACGCCGACAAACCCGACGTGCCCGCCCGGACGCGTGGCGTGGATCGCCTGCATCATCGACTCCTGGGTGCCGACCGCCTCGACGGTCGAGTGCGCGCCGTAGCCGCCGGTGAGTTCCTTGATCTTCGCGACGCCCTCGTCGCCGCGCTCCTCGACGATGTCGGTCGCCCCGAACTGATTGGCCAGCGCCTGACGGTCGGCGTGGCGGGACATGGCGATGATCCGCTCGGCACCGAGACGCTTCGCGGCAAGGATCGCGAGCAGGCCGACGGCCCCGTCGCCGACGACGGCGACCGTCTTCCCGGGACCGGCCTCAGCAGCGACGGCGGCGAACCAGCCGGTTCCGAGCACGTCGGAAGCCGCGAGCAGACTTTTCGTCTGGGCCTCGGTGGGCTCGCCGTCGACCCTCACGAGCGTGCCGTCGGCCAGCGGAATCCGCGCGTAGTCGGCCTGCGTGCCGACCGACCCCATCATGACTTGATGGATGCAGCGCGACTGGAATCCTGCCAGGCAGATCTCGCACGTGTTGTCCGAGGCGACGAACGAGCCGACCACGAAATCGCCGACCCGGATGTTGCGCACCTCGGTGCCGATCTCCTCGACGACGCCGATGTACTCGTGCCCCATGCGGCTCGGCCCGGCGACGTCCTCGATACCGCGGTACGGCCACAGATCCGACCCGCAGATGCAGGCCGCCGTTACGCGGATGACCGCGTCGGTGGGCTCCACGATCTTCGCGATCTCGACCTCGTCGACTCGGACATCGCCAGGGGCGTGCATGACAACAGCGCGCATGAATGTTCTCCTCACGTATTCGTGTTCCATTTCGCGTCTACATCATCACGCGCGAATGCATCGTGGGAGACCCTGACAGAAACCCCCGCGCGATTTCGCGGCGCGAGATCGCTCAGGTGGCAATCGCGAGCTCCAACCGCACGAGCATCGGTGCCCTGCGACGTCCGCCGAGCGAGCCGGGACTATCCTGTTTCGCATGTCTTCGCACCCCTCGTCGAACCCGGCGCCCAGCCGCGGGCAATCATCCGCAGACCACGGCATCGAGTGCGGCATCCCGATCGCACGGAGCTGCACAGCCGCGCCGACCACGGCCGGTCGCCGGTGACGGCGCTGCGATCGACGCACGAGCGAATCGACTCGGCCGCGACGTCCCCGGCGAACGCGACCGCCGCATCCGGTGATGAACTCACGCACGCCGCCACGCAGGCACCGCTGCGGGTCGGCGTGCTCGCCCTGCAGGGCGACGTGCGCGAGCACGCGGCGTTGCTTGGCGGACTCGGCGCCGAGATCGTGCTCGTGCGCACCCCGGCCGAGCTCGAGGCGGTCGACGGCCTCGTCCTGCCTGGCGGCGAGTCGACGACGATCGACAAGCTCTCGAAGATCTTCGGGATGCGCGACCCGATTCGGGCGCGCATCGCGGCCGGCATGCCCGTGCTCGGCACGTGCGCGGGCCTGATCCTGCTCGCCGACCGGATCGTCGACGGCCTGCCGGACCAGCAGACATTCGGGGGGCTCGACGTCACGGTGCAGCGCAACGCCTTCGGCTCGCAGCGGGAATCGTTCGAGATCTACCTCGACATGCCGCTCGTCAGCGGCACCCCCGTGCACGCGGTGTTCATCCGAGGCCCGCTCGTGACGGACATGGGCCCCGGCGCCACTGCGCTCGCCTCGCTGCCAGACGGCCGGGTCGTCGCGGTGGAGCAGGGCAATCTCGTCGGCATCTCGTTCCACCCGGAGGTCGCGGGGGAGTCGCGACTCCACGAACACTTCCTGAAGAAGGTCGCAGCTCTCGCGACGCACTGATCGCGTCGCGCCCCCAACCCCGAAGGAGCAC
>JBQDJW010000331.1:0-4279 GCA_052086425.1 Pseudoclavibacter sp.
CGAGCACAACGGCCCACGTCGCCAGGTTCTGCACGCTCGCCGGGTTGTGGCGCGGGGTCGCATGCGGCGGCATGCCGGGCGCGGGCTGCGCACCCTGCGGGCTCGGCGCATCCCGATAGGTGCCGCCGGCACCCGGATGCACGCGGGGCGCGGGTGCGCCCGTCGCATTTCCGTACGGGGTCGCCTGCTGCCAGGCGCGCTCCTGCTCGGGGGTCGGGGTCGGGGGCCAGCCCTCGGTGCGGGGCATCTGGGGTGCGGCGTTGTTCGTCGCGGCGTTGTTCGACTCGGTCGCATTCATTGTGGGACCCTCGCTTTCTCGGTACTCCTACCGTAGAAATCGAGCGCGCCGAGGTCATTGCAGGTAGCCACCCACTTGCGGCCCGGGTGGCCGCACGGAAACACGGTCTGCACGACGGATGCTGCGCGACGTCGTGCCCAGAGGACTCAGGGCTGTGGAGGGGATGACGGGAATCGAACCCGCGTAGCCAGTTTGGAAGACTGGGGCTCTACCATTGAGCTACATCCCCGCGCCTGACGAATCAGGACTCGGTGAGTGTATCGCATCCGGTGCTTACGGCTGGCGTGCTGCCCTCACGAACGGCACTGCGATCGGCACGCGGAAGACCTCGCGGCGACTCGCCTGAATAGCCCCGACGATGCCGAACACGAGGCACGCGATGCCGACGACCGGGATCAGGCAGAGCAAGCCGATATAGACGGCGATCAACGGGTGGTCACCAGAAACGGTCCCCTCGAAGCTCATGCCTGTCGCCGTGAACATGCTGAAGAACGCGAGGACGATCACGAGCAACAGGATGAGGTTGGCCGTGATCGCCCAGTTCAGCGCGTTTCTGGCGTTCTCGCGCGCGTTCCCCGGGGTGCGCATATGCGTCACCCACGACACGATCGCGCCCGTGATCCACGCGAGATTGGCGATGACGGGGACCGGGATGTACAGCCAGAGGAACTGCAGCCAGGCGCCGGTTCCGTTCGACACCGGCCGCATCGGCGGGGGCGCAGGCATGTATCCACCCGGGTGCCCACCGGCCGCGGCCGGTGGGTGGCCGTTCGCGTACGGCGAGGGTGTCGGGGACGGGTGCTGCGTCGACATGAGCCGATGTTATCGGGCGTGCACCACGTGGACGCGCCGTTACGGCTAGACTCCACTCCGTCGCGCTTCACAGCCGACGGGGTGTGGCTCAGCTTGGTAGAGCGCCCGCTTTGGGAGCGGGAGGTCGCAGGTTCAAATCCTGTCACCCCGACAAGGTGTCGTTCTGCCGAGGAACCGACAGACCCGCCAACATGTCGCTCCCAGAGCAGCCGACGAAGTCGACCTCACGATGGGCGCCAACGCACCACCTGGTGAACGCCGCCTACTCGTCCCGCGCGCGAAGCTCGCGCCGCAGGATCTTGCCAGACGCCGACTTCGGAATGGCGTCGATGAACTCGACGAGTCGCACCCGCTTGTGCGGCGCCGTGCGCTCCGCGACGAACGCGATCACCTCGTCCTCGGTCGGCGCGGCGTCGGGCTGCGCCACGACGAACGCCTTGGGCAGTTCGCCGGCCTCCGCATCCGCGAACGCGACGACCGCAGCATCCGCGATACCGGGATGCGTCAGGAGCAGCGCCTCGAGTTCCGCCGGCGGCACCTGGTAGCCCTTGTACTTGATGAGCTCCTTGAGCCGGTCGACGATGAACACCTGCCCATCGGCGTCGGTGCGTGCGATGTCGCCCGTGTGCAAGAACCCGTCCGCTTCGAGCGTCGCAGCCGTCGCCTCGTCATTGTTGAGGTAGCCGACCATGACCTGCGGCCCGCGGATCAGGATCTCCCCCGGCTCGCTGAGCTCGCCCTCGGCGGGTTTCGCGACGTCGTCGCCAGACTCCGGGTCGACGATCCGCACCTCGGTGTTCGACACGGGCAACCCGATCGATCCGCGCGAGAGATCGTCGCGACGCCACGGGGTGACGTGCGTCACCGGGCTCGTCTCGGTCATGCCGTACCCCTGCAGCATGATCGTTCCGATGCGCGCTGCGACCGCCTCGGCGAGCTGTTCGTCGAGCGCCGCTGCGCCCGAGAGCAAGAACTTGATCGACGACAGGTCGTAGTCGTCGATGAGGGGATGCTTGGCGAGCGCGACTGCGATCGGCGGCGCGATGAAGACTGCCGTGGCACGCTCATCCTGAATGGCCCGCAGGAACTCCTGGAGGTCGAACTTCGGCAGCGTGATGAGCGCCGCGCGCCGTCGCAGCGCCAAATCGAGCAGCACCGTGAGGCCGTAGATGTGGGTGAACGGCAACACGGCGAGCGCGCGATCGTCCGCCTCGATCGGCACCGCGATCTCCGATTGCGCGGCGTTCGCGACGAGATTGCGGTGCGTCAGCATCACGCCCTTGGGGTTCCCCGTCGTTCCAGACGAGTACGGCAGCACGGCGAGGTGTTCGGCGGGATCGAAGGTGACATCGGGGGCGGATGCTCCAGCCGCCAGCAGATCGCGCAGGCTCTCGTGGCCGTCGGCACCGTCGAGCACGATGTCCTGGTTCGGCTCGAGGCCCGCGGCGTCGGCCCCCGGCAGCGACTGCGACGCGAATGGCGAAACGGTCAGCAGCATGGTCGCCGCCGAATCGCGCAGCTGACGCTCGATGTCGGCGGCCGTGTACAGCGCAGTGACCGTCGTCACGGTTGCGCCGCTTCGCAGGATGCCGTGGAACACCGCGACGAATGCGGGCGTGTTCGGGGCGTGCAGCGCGACGACATCGCCGACGCCGATCCCCCGAGCCGCGAGCGCGCCGGCAATTGCGTCGACCCGCGCGCGGAGCTCGCCGTAGGTGGTGGTCTTCCCGTTCGTGCCGTCGATGACGGCGGTCCGTTCTGAGTCGGCGTCGGTGAGGCCGCCGAAGATGAAGTCGTACAGCGAGACATTCGGAATGTCGATCTCGTCGTATGGACCGGTGTAGATCACGTTCACTCCTATCGCGCGGCGTCGTTGCCGCAGAGTCGTCGTTCGGGCGCGGTGTCCGCCAGCACCCGCTGCGAGTATGGCGCACGCCCTTGCGCCGATGCACTGGAAAACCGGAGCAACGCCCCATTGCCAGACGAATCAGTCGGCCTCGGGGACTCCGACTCCGTCCCGTCGTCACTCGCCTGTGGAAACACGGGCATCGACCGAGGTATCCACAGGATGCCCTCCGGCCGACGCGCTGCGGGGCGCGCGCTCAATACGCTTGCGGAGTTCTCGACGACAGGATGCTCATGCCCGCTTCCCCCGCCAGCGCCCCGCCGCCATGCGTTTTCCCGCCTCGCTGCGCGAGCTCACCGACACGCACCGCTGCCCGCGCTGCTTCGGTGAACTCGACTCGGCCATCGCGTGCACTGCGTGCGGCTTTCCCGTCGCCGACCCGCGCTCGACGATGGTGCGCGACTACTCGGAGAGCGCGGCATCCGCCCTCCGGTCGCGCGGCGCGCTCATCAACGCAATCGTCGACGAACAGCGCGCACGGGAGGCTCGTGCGACCGCCGATCGTCCGGCCGCCTGGCCCCCAGTGTCAGCCGCCGGCGAGCCCGGCTCGCAGCCGAAGCCACAGGAGCAGCCGCAGCCGCAGCCATGCGCGACGGCGAATCCGCCGGTTCCGGCGCAGCCCACACCCCAGCACCCCGCGCCCGCCATCCTCCCGGTGGCAGCCGCGCTCCCGGTGCCCACCGCACCGCCCGCACCGCACCCGGGCGGACAGCCGCTGAGCGGTCCGCCCACCCGCAGCGTCGGCACCGGACGCGGGCTGCAGATCCTGCTGCTCGTGCTCGGCGTGAGCCTGCTCGCGATCGCCGCGGCGTTCTTCCTCATCTACGCGTGGTTCACGTTCGACCTCGTGTGGCGTTCGATCTCGACGGTCGCCGTCACGCTGGTGTCCATCGTGGGCGCGTCGTGGTTGCGCCGGGCGCAACTGCGCGCTGCCGCCGAGGGAGTCGCCGCGCTGGCAAGCGCGCTCGTCGTGCTCGACACCTGGGCGGCGTCGGCACTCGGGCTCTTCGGCCTCGGTCGTGTCGACGCGGCCCTGTATTGGGGATGCGCGCTCGTCGTGCTCGCGCTCGTCTTCGAGGGGTGGTCGCGCCTGAGCGCCCTGCGCTTCCCCGCAATCGCAGCGTCGCTGGCTATCGTGCCGGGCATCGGCCTCCTGGTCGCGGGCCTCGTCGGCCTGGCGGGCGACGGCCCGAGCCGATTCGCGATCGGCGCGACCGGCGCGACGATCGGCGCGCTCGCCCACCTGGTGTGGAATCGCCACC
>JBQDJW010000332.1:0-4277 GCA_052086425.1 Pseudoclavibacter sp.
CAATCTTCCCGTCCCGGTCCGCCGCGGCGAGCAAGGACTGGTGGATCCGGTCCCAGGTGCCGTCGGCCGCGAGGTTGCGATGCCATCGCCACGCGGTCTGCCAGGGGCCGAACTGGCGTGGCAGGTCGCGCCACGCGATCCCGCACCGATACCGGTAGATGATGCCCTCCACGACCGTCCGCGCGTCCGAGAACTGGCGGCCTTGCCGACCCGTCCGCGACGGGAGGAACGGCGCGATCAACGCCCACTGAGCATCAGAGAGGAGCTGGAAACGCGACACCCCTCCAGAGTCTCAGTTCCACCCCACAACCTTTATGAGACACGCCCTAGCTGCTCTTCCCTGTGAGGTTGTGAACGTGTTGGGCGGGGGTTGAGCCTTCGAAGCCGGTGTGCGCCGGGTAGGTCTGCGCGTATGCCCATTCGCTCGCGAGGGTGCGGTTGAACCGCTCGACCTTCCCGTTTGGTCTGCGGCCGGTGGGGGCGGGTGCGACGGTGCTTCACGCCCTCGCCGAGCGCGTCCGCGAACGCGTGGGAGCGATAGCAGGGGCCGTTGTCGGTCATCACGGCGGCGACGGTGATGCCATGATCGGCGAAAAAGACTTGAGCGCGGGTCCAGAACGCGGCTGCGCTCTCTTTGCGTTCGTCGGGGAGCTGTTCGGAGTAGGCCAGTCGGGTGCAGTCGTCGATCGCGTGGTGCAAGAACGCGTAGCCCAGGCCCGGCTGCTTGTATCGCGGTTCCCGGCGTGCCGGCCAAGCAAGCGCCAGCCCCCGCCGACCGGGATTCTGCCGAGCTGCTTGATGTCCACGTAGACCAACTCACCCGGAGTGTTCTTCTCGTGACGGACGGGCTTGGGTCTGCGGACCGGGAGCCCGGTAGCTTGGTCGAGGTGGTGTAACAACGGCATCCGATAGCGAGTGAGGACGCGACCGACTGTCGAGCGAGGGATGCCGAGGTGGTAGGCGATCCGGTGCGGCCCCCCCCGCCGGGCGAACCGTAGCGACACGATCCGCCGCTCCCGTCGCGTGGACTACCGGGCAGGCGATGTAGCCGGTCGTGAGGACCGATCCGTCAACGGCTGACCCGCCCGGTAACGACGTACCCATCGGGACGCCGTCGCGGGCGAGACCTGGAACCGTTCCGCAGCCCGGCGGACCGACCAGCCGTCATCGACAATCAGGGAACCGAGGCGTCGACGCCCCTCCGGCGTCAAAGGCGCGTGAGCGTGAGTCACGAAGACCTCCGTGGACGATCATTGAGTGTGGATACCCACAACGTCCCGGAGGTCTTCGCTCACGTCCCCCGTTCACAACATGCCGAGGAGGAACAGTTAGACGCTATGAGTGGTTGAGCCTGGGGCCTACACTCATAGCGTCTAGCCCCGAGATGGTCGTGGGGAGCGCAGCCTCATTGGGGCACCTCTCGGAGGAATAGCGTGTGCTGCAAGCCGGTGAACACAGGGTTCACACGGCTTTGGTTGCCCGTGCGGTGGATGTCGTCTGCTCTGCGGAGAGCGTCAGAGCGATGTCGACGATCATGTCCTCCTGGCCGCCGACGAGCTCACGGCGACCGCACTCGCGAAGGATGTCGCGAGTGTCGACGGCATACCGTCGTGAGGCTGCCTCGGCGTGCCGCAAGAACGAGGAGTAGACCCCCGCGTAGCCGAGGGTCAACGTCTCGCGATCGACTTGCACCGGTCGATCCTGGAGCGGGCGGACGATGTCGTCAGCGGCGTCTTGGAGTTTGAAGAGATCGCAGTGGTGATCGAAGCCGGACAGGTTCGCGACCGCAACGAAGGGCTCAAGGGGGCAGTTGCCCGCGCCAGCTCCGTGCCCTGCGAGCGAGGCATCAACCCGGAAGGCGCCGTTCTCGATGGCGACGACCGAGTTGGCGACGGAGAGCGACAGGTTTTCGTGAGCGTGGATGCCGATTTCAGTGTCAGGGGCGAGAGTTTCTCGGAACGCGCGCACCCGGGCCGCGACGTCGCGCATCGTGAGCCGGCCTCCGGAGTCGGTCACGTAGACGCATTGCGCGCCGTACGACTCCATGAGCTTCGCCTGTTTAGCGAGCTGCTCTGGCGCGGCCATGTGCGAAAGCATCAGGAACCCCGAGACGTCCATGCCGAGTTCGCGCGCTGCCGTGATGTGCTGGGCCGAGACATCAGCTTCGGTGCAGTGCGTCGCGATGCGCACTGAACGCACGCCGAGCTCGTACGCAGTCTTCAGCTCATGGACTGTGCCGACGCCAGGAAGGAGCAGGGTGGTCAGCCGAGCGTTCGTCACCACGGATGCGGCGGCCTCGATCCACTCCCAGTCGCTGTGACTGCTGGGCCCGTAGGTGACTGACGAGCCGGCGAGCCCGTCGCCGTGCGCTACCTCGATGGCATCGACGCCTGCACCATCCAGCGCCGCCGCGACGCGACGGACATCGTCTGTTGTCATCCGGTGGCGAACAGCGTGCATGCCGTCTCGTAGCGTGACATCTTGGACGAAGATCGGGGAATTCACGAGACGGCCTCCTCTGCCGTAGCGATCCGCTCCGCCATCTGCAGGGCGGCGGACGTCATGATGTCGAGATTTCCGGCGTAGGCGGGGAGATAATGCGCAGCCCCCTCGACCTCAAGGAACACCGAAACCTGGTGCGTGGCACGACGGCCAGACAGCAACGTCTCGACGGGCTGATCGTCCGGGATCTCGGTGACCTGCACCTCTTGCTTCAATCGGTAGCCGGGTACGTACGAGGCCACGTCCGCGACCATCTTCGAGATGCTCTGTCGGATCAACTCGCTGGCGGCATCGTCGGTCAGGCTGACCAGGCAAAACACTGTGTCGCGCATCATCAGCGGCGGTTCGGCTGGATTCAGGATGATGATCGCCTTGCCGCGTTCGGCGCCTCCCACATCGACCAACGCCTTCGAGGTCGTCTCCGTGAACTCGTCGATATTGGCTCGTGTGCCGGGGCCAGCCGACTTGCTCGCGATGGACGCGACGATCTCGGCGTATTGCACCGGAACCACGCGTGCGACCGCCGCCACTATGGGTATGGTCGCCTGGCCGCCGCACGTGACCATGTTCACGTTCTGCGCATCAAGATGGTCGTCGAGGTTGACAGCTGGAATCACATATGGCCCGATGGCTGCGGGCGTGAGATCGATCAGTCGCTTGCCCCGCGGCTGCAGGATAGCTGCGTTGGCCTGGTGGGCTTTGGCAGATGTGGCGTCGAACACGATCTCGATTTCGTCGAAGCCTGGCATCGCGATCAGTCCCTCGACCCCTTCGTGCGTGGTCGGGACGCCGAGGCGTCGCGCACGTGCGAGACCATCGGAATCGGGGTCGATCCCCACCATTGCTGCGACCTCGAGTTCTCCGGACCCGCGCAGAACCTTGATGAGTAGATCCGTGCCGATGTTGCCGGACCCGATGATCGCTACCTTCGTGCTCACTCTGTGCCTCCCGTGAACGTGCAGGACACGGTGCCGAGGCCGCTGATGGTGGCGGCGACCCGCGTCCCGGCCGTCACTGGGCGCATGGGGCCCAGAGCGCCGGAGAGGATCACCTGACCGGCGAGCAAGGGCTCTCCGAACTCTCGCGTGCGCTTCGCGAGCCATTGCAGCGCGAGTAGCGGATCGCCGAGGCATGCCGCTCCCGTGCCTGTGGAGTCTTCCTGGCCCGACACCGTCATCGACATCGACGTCTCACGAGGTTCGAACTCGTCGAGTGTCAGTCGTCGAGTGCCTAGAACATACGCTCCGGCCGACGCGTTGTCGGCAACCGTGTCGCCGAAGCTGATGTCCCAACCGGAGATTCGACTGTCCACGATCTCGATGGCGGCCACCGCATAGTCGACTGCCTCGCGCACCTGGGGGAGCTCAAGGGCACCGTCTCGCAGATCCCGTCGTAGGACGAACGCGATCTCGGCTTCGACGCGAGGCTGCAGGAACTCGCTGATTGGTACGGACTCTCCATCGCGGTGTTCCATATCGTCGAGGAGAATACCGAAGTCGGGCTGGTCGACATTCAGTTGGTGCTGCACAACCAGCGAGGTCAGGCCGATCTTGTGTCCGAGCACCCGGGCTCCATCCGCGGCGCGCGCAGCGATGTTGATGCGCTGGACCGCATAGGCGCTGGGGATGTCATCGCGGCCGATGAGGTCGCGCACCGGTCCACAGGGATGGCCAGAAGACGCGGCCAGAGCGAGACGCGAGGCGGCCATATGGACGGCGTCACTAGGGCGTGTCTGACAAATGGTGGGTCCAGGCGATGACGGTGTGGAGAACGAC
>JBQDJW010000333.1:0-4273 GCA_052086425.1 Pseudoclavibacter sp.
GATCACGACCCCGAAGGCCGAGTTCACGATCGACACCCCGACCTGCAGCACGCCGCCGCCGATGGTGCCGATGTTGTCGCGCAGCCAGAGCAGCCCGTCGTTGACGGCCCGCTCGATCTCGAGCCCTGGGAAGGTCTCGTTCGCCCACTCGATGAGGTTCGAGGCGAGGATGTCGCGAACGATCGCGGTGTAGCGGGTCGTGAGGGTGTTCACCTGCTCGGCGACCGACGGGATCATCGCCCACACCAGCAGGGCGAGCACGCCGAACACGACGGACACCGAGGTGAGCATCGCGAGGGCGCGCGGCCACTTGCGCCGCTCGAGGAAACTGATCACGGGCTCGAAGCCGAGGGCGATGAACAGCGCGAGCCCCACGTAGGTGATCACCGTGCCGAGCGAGGTGATCATGCCGCCGATGACGAGGGCGGCGAGAACGCCGAGCGTGGCGACGAAGCCGACCCTGAAGGGGTTCTCGAGCCGCACCTTCACACCTCCATTGGCCGCGCCGAGCGGCGCTGACGTTCGCCGAGTCTACGGCCGGCGACGGTCGGATGCGCCACCCGCGCGCGCGTCGCGGCGGGCGTAGCGAGACGGGTGCGAGTTACGCGTTCGTTCCCTCGACGCCCGGCACCGGGCCGGTGTCGCCCGCGGCCGCGAACGGGCCGCCCTGGAACATCGCGCGCAGGCCCTTGATGTGCGTCTCGATCTCTTCGCGCTGCTCGCGCAGGGTCACGAGCTTGGCCTCGGCCTCTTCGACCGTCGTGCGCATGCGCTGCTCGGTCTCGGCGGAGCGTTCGCGGGCCTGGCGGTTGGCGTTGTCGAGCAGGTCGGCGGCTTGGCGCTCGGCCAGATCGACGGTCTCCTGCGCGCTGCGGCGCGCGTCGTTCTGCAGCTTGCCAGACTCTCGCCGCACCTGCTCCGAGCGCTGATTGAGGTCGGCGAGCTGCTCGGTCGCATCGTCGATGAGCTTCTTCGCGGCGGCCTCGGCCTTGCGGCCGGCCGCGACGAGCTGCTGTTCGAACTCCGTGCGCCGCGCGGTCAGCTCGACGTCCTGCCCGTTGCGGTTCGCCGCGAGCTCGCGCATGGTCTCCTCGCGCAACCCGTCGAGCTCAGCCGAAACGCGCTGCCGCTCAGCATCGACCGCGCGCTGCGCCTCGGCGGTCTTCGCGGCGAGCTCTTGCTCGAGGGCCTCGCGGCGGGCCGTGAGCTCGCGCTCGGCGTTGCCCGTCTCGAGCTCGAGCGCGCGCCGGCGCTCCGTGAGGTCGCCCTCTGCGGTGCCGATTCGGTCGTCGTGGTCCTTGCGCTGGCGGGCGAGTTCTGCCTCGGCCTCGGCGCGCAGTGCGGCGATCTCGCGGTCGGTCGTGTGGCGCTGCTCGCGCAGCTCCGTCGTGACCTGGTCTTTCACCGTGTCGATCTCACGCTGCTGATTGGCGCGCGTGAGTTCGGCCTCCTGGTTCGCGTTCTCGAGGATGGCGTTCGCCTCGTCGCGCGTCTCGTCGCGCAGGCGGGCGGCGCGCGCCTCCGCGTCGCGCGTCACGCGCTCGGCGTAGTCGTTGGCCTCCTGGTGGATGCGGGCGGCGTTGCGCTCGGCCTCGCCTGCGATCCGCTCGGCCTGGCGGTGGGCGTCGGTGACGAGCTTGTCTGCCTGCTGCTGCGCGGTCGCGAGGGTGCCTGCGAGCTTGTTGCCGAGCCCCTCGTAGCTGGGCTGCGCCCGCTCCTGGAGTTCACGTTCGAGTTCGTCGACTCGCGACTGGAGCCGATCGATCTCCTGTGAGGAGCCGGCTCCCTGCGTGCCGCGCTGTGCCAGTTGTCGGCGCAGGTTGCGAATCACCTCGTCGACCTCTTCGCGGTTGTACCCGCGCATCACGGTCGAGAACGTGAACTCGTCGTTCGTCATCTGGCCCTCCGTCTCCCCAACTGCGGGGCGGCG
The DNA here is from genome assembly GCA_052086425.1 of Pseudoclavibacter sp. GTDB lineage: Bacteria > Actinomycetota > Actinomycetes > Actinomycetales > Microbacteriaceae > Pseudoclavibacter. The sequence continues at coordinate 1,931 of JBQDJW010000333.1, forward strand.
GGCGTGTGCCGCTGCCGCCAACGCATGAAGTGTAGTCGGCCCAAGAGCCGTCTCACCTCAGGAGTGTTCGGGTTGTGTTCGGGGTCTTTACCAACGTGAACAGGGGGGCTGGGGTACTCTAAAGGGTCAAGAGTGCCGAGTGATCGCGCAAGCGTGAATCGGCACCCTCCCTCGAACGGGTGGGGGGAGAGTGGCAGCGCCCCGCAGCGTTCCGCTCGAGAAGGAGTCACATGCGTTTCATCCTCGCCGGCATCGCCTTCCTCGTCAGTCTCGTCTGCTTCGGTCTCGGGGCATGGCAGATCGTCCAGGCCCAGTCGTCCGACCGCGTGACGGTCACGGGTTCGTCGAGCGCCGATGCGCCGCTCGTCGTCGTGCCATCAGACACGCTCGTCGACCACACGGGGTCGCAGACCATCACGATTCAGGGCGACGGCCCGATCGTCGCGGTCGTCGGCCGCCAGGGCGACGTCGCCGGATGGGTCGCCGACACGACCCACAGCATCGCCGAGGTCGACGACGAGTCTGGCGCGCTCACGTTCTCGGTGACCGAGGGCGGGGAAGTGGCGGCGCCGAGCCCCGCCGGCAGCGACCTCTGGTATGAGGAGTACACGGGGGAGGGCACGCTTGAATTCGAGACGTCGCTCCCGCCCGGCTTCTCGCTGCTCGTCGCGTCCGACGGCGAGGCCGCAGCCCCTGCTGAACTCTCGGTGTCGTGGCCGCTCGACGGGCGCGCGCCGTGGTCGGGGCCGCTCTTCGTGGCCGGCATCGTTTTCCTGCTCGTCGCCCTCGGCATGCTGCTCTGGGCGCTGCTCAGCATGCGCAGCCGCGGCCGCCGTCGCAGCGGCGACGAGGGCCCCATCGCCCTGCGCCCGTCGACGTCGCCGATCTCGACCGACGCGGTCGCCGAGGCAGACGCGGATGCCGACCCCACTGCGGGCGCTGAAGCCGACGAAACGGGGGGCGGGCAACATCCGTCAGCCGCGCATTCGGCCGAAACCGGCGAGATCTTGCCCGCCCCGGCGTCGCATCCCGGCGCCAAGCACGACGGCGGCGACGAGTTCGCACCGGTTCCGGATGCGGAAGGAACGCACGGCGCGCACGTCACGTCGGCGACCACCGCATTCGCGATGCCCAACGAACCGCTTGCCCCCTCCGACATCGACGATGCGACGCAGGCCGACTCGGACTGGGCATCGCCGACCGGCGCGTGGGCCGCACCTTCGGAGCCGGCGGGCTTGCCGCCGCACGGCGCCGCTCCGTCGAGCGATGACGACGCGCCCGCGATCCCTCCGGTCGACGATCCGTGGGCCGGAGTTTCCACTGATGCGGCGCCCGGTCAGGCCGGCCCGTTCGCGCCGCAGACCCCCGCGGCGGAAGCGGCCTTCGGTCAGCCGAACGGCGCCGACGCGCCTGCACCAGGGGCGCCACCGCTCGCGTCGCACCCGCTGTCGCACGCGGGCAGGCACGCAGGCTCGGCGACGGACGCGACCGGGGCATTCGGCGCGAGTGACGCAACCGCGGCATCCGGGGCGAGTGACGCAACCGCGGCATCCGGGGCGACCAACGTGCCCGAGGCGACCACGGCATCCGAACCCGCGTACGGCATTCGCACCGAGCAGCCGTCGGCGCCAGACGACGGCACCGACCACCGGGACGACACCGGCGACTCCGACGACCGCGACGACACGGGCGACGGTGACGACTCGAACGGCCCCGGCTCGGGCAACGGACCCTCCGCTGGAACCCCGTCGGCCCCGGGCGGGGCGTCGGGCGACGAATCCACGCAGTGGAAGCGCCCGCGCGGCCGCGACCGCAGCAAGGCGCCGAAGCGCGCATTCCGACTCGCAGCCATCCTGCTCGTCGGTGGGCTGGGACTGACGGGCTGCTCGGCGACCATGTGGCCGGAGGCGCTCGGCGGCACCGACGAGAACCCGACCGCGACGCCGACCTCGACGATCGACGAGGCCCTCATCGAAGAGGGCGCGCCGCTCCCGGCGATCAACCAGGAGCAGCTCACGCGGATCCTCGACGACGCGCGCACCGTCGCAGACGAAGCCGACGCGGCGGGCGACGCGGCCGGGTTGGATGCCCGGTTCGGCGGCGCCGCGCTCGCGGCCCGCGAAGCGTCCTACCAGGCGACGGGGGCCGACGGCGAGCTGTCCACCATCACGCCATTCCCGGCGGGCGAGGTCGTCTACGCCGTGCCGCAGGCCACCAACGAGTGGCCGCGCACGGTGTTCGTCGTCGTCGAGATGGGCGACGCGGGCGCGGAGGGAGCGGCTCCCGCCGGCATCATGCTCGAGCAGGCCTCCGCCCGCGCGCCCTACCGCGTCGAATCACTCA
>JBQDJW010000334.1:0-4272 GCA_052086425.1 Pseudoclavibacter sp.
GACCTTGTCGAGGAGCAGCGATGCCTCGGTCTTGTCTTGGCGTTTGGTCGAGGCGAAGCGCTCCTTGAGGCCGTTCGCGAGCACGGTCGACACGATCTGCCGAATCGGCGGCGTGCCGAGCACCTCCTTCGTCTGCCCCTCGAATTGGGGCTCAGGGATGCGGACAGTCACGACGGCCGTGAGGCCCGCCATGACATCGTCCTTCTCGAGCTTCTCGCTTGCACCGACCTTGAGTTTGCGCGCGTTGCGCTCCACCTCGGCGCGGACGAACTTGAGCAGGCTCTGCTCGAAGCCGGCCAGGTGCGTGCCGCCTTTCGGCGTTGCGATGATGTTGACGAACGACCGAACCGTTGTGTCGTACCCGGCTCCCCAGCGCAGCGCGAGGTCGACGGCTGCGGTACGGTGCACCTCTTGCGACACCATGTGGCCCGCGGCGTCGAGCACGGGAACGGTCTCCTTGTACGTGCCCTCCCCCTCGATGCGCCAGACGTCGGTGGTCGGCGAGTCGGGCGCGAGGTACTCGGCGAACTCGGCGATGCCGCCCTCGTACCTGAACGACGAGACGATCGGCTCGGTCGAGGCGTCTCGAGCATCCTCGATCGTCATCTCGAGACCGGGCACGAGGAACGCCGTCTGGCGTGCGCGGGCCGCGAGGTCGTCTGGCTGGAACTCTGCTCCCTTGATGAAGATCTGCGGGTCGGCCCAATAGCGCACGCGAGTGCCGGTCTTCCCGCGCGCCGCCTTGCCGACAACGCGCAGTTCGGAACCGGAGGTGAACGGCGTGAACGGCGCATCCGGCCTGGCGTCGCCCGCGCCATCGTCGAACGTCCCGGGCTCGCCGCGATGGAAGCTCATGGCGTAGACCTTGCCGGCGCGCGTGACCTCGACGTCGAGGCGCTCAGACAGGGCATTGACGACCGAGGCGCCGACGCCGTGGAGGCCGCCGGCCGCGCCGTAGTTGCTCGCCCCGAATTTTCCGCCGGCGTGCAGCTTCGTGAAGACGACCTCGACGCCCGTCAGGCCGGTTTTGGGCTCGATGTCGACGGGGATTCCGCGGCCGGCGTCGTTGACCGTGACGGAGTTGTCGGCGCCGAGCCTCACCTCGATGCGGCTGCCGTGCCCCGAGAGCGCCTCGTCGACCGAGTTGTCGATGACTTCCCAGAGGCAGTGCATGAGCCCGCGAGAGTCGGTCGTCCCGATATACATGCCCGGTCGTTTGCGGACGGCCTCGAGACCGTCGAGCACGGAAAGGTGCCTGGCGGAGTACTGATCGGGCGTTGGTTCTGCCACGCTGCTCCTCGGGTTGATCGGGTCGTGCAGGGGTTCGCGTGCGAGGCGCTCGTGCGGCCGCGCAACCATCCGAGCGTACTCGCGCGACGGCGCGTCGCCCGCCAGGACACACGTCGCGTGCCCTGCGGCACGCCGGGACGGGCGCTCCGCCGTCGGCTGCTACCCTGGCGCAGCCTCGAGAAAGGTCGTCCGTGTCCGTCGATTTCCGCATCCCGCACTCCGTGCGCCGCGTGGCTTCGATCTCGCTTGACGCCGTACTGAGCAACCTCTCCGCACTCGGCGGCAACGGCCGCGCGGTCGATCTGCGCGGCGACGCCTACGGTCACGGCCTCGAGATCGTCGCGCCCGCCCTCCTCGAGGCCGGCGTGCGAGAGCTCGTCGTCTCGCCAGGGGTGGATGCGCACCCGACGACGACGGGGCTCGGTCGCCTTCTCGAGACCCACGGGGCGCGCACGATCGCGCTCGACGACGAGCCGGCTGCGGCCGAAGCCGGTGCCGGCGTCGCGCGCGACGGGGTCATCGGTCCTGAGCTGTTCGGCCTCGGCGACAGGGCACTCCTGCCCGCCATGCGATTCACGGCCGAGGTGATCGGTCTGAAGCGCCTTCGCGCCGGCGAGGGCGTCTCGTACGGTTTCACCTATCGTCCCGCCACCGACACCACCCTTGCGCTCATCGGCGTCGGGTACGCGCACGGTGCCGTGCGGCTGGCCTCCAACCGGATGCGCATTCGCGTCGGCGACGGACTCCACCCCATTGCCGGTGCGATCTCGATGGACCAATTCTCCGTCGACCTCGAAACGGGAGGCGAGCAGCGAATCGGCGTGCAGGTCGGCGATGACGCCGTGCTTTTCGGCGACCCGCGCGATGGTGCGCCGCACGTGCTCGACTGGGCCGAGCAGACGGGTATCCCGGCGCCAGCGATCACGTCCCGCATCTCGAGCGTCGTCGCCCGCGTCGCGACGCGGGGTGGCCGCGTTGTGGAGCGCACCTCCGAGCCGTCGGTCACGACCGCGGCCCTCGATCTCGCGCGCCTCTCCGTGCCGACCGCGCCGGCGCGCCCAGGCGCCACGCGCATCCCCGCGGATCACCTGCCGGACCGCGCCGTCGCCCGCATCGACCTCGCCGCGCTGCGAGACAACGTGTCGACGCTCGCGGCGACCGTCGCCCCTGCCGCGGCCATGCTCGTCGTGAAATCGGACGCATACGGCCACGACCTGCTTTCCTGCGTGCACGCGGGCCTCGAGGCGGGCGCGACCTCGCTCGGCGCGCTCGAGATCGGCGCAGGGCTCGCGCTGCGCAACGCCGGCGTTCGCGTGCCCCTGTTCGCCTGGATGCACGGAACGCGCGCCGACTTCCGCGGCGCGATCGAGCGCGACGTCGACCTCGGCGTTGCCTCGGCTTGGCAGCTCGAGGCGATCGCGGATGCGGCCTCGCGTGCGGATCGAGGGCTCGCGCGGGTGCACCTCAAGATCGACACCGGCCTGCACCGATCCGGTGTGAACCCGGAGGACTGGGCCGGGCTCGTCACTCGGGCGCTCGAACTCGAGCGAGCCGGTCGTCTTCGCGTCGTCGCCGCCTGGAGCCACCTCAGTGACACCTCGCCGCACGACGACCGCCGGTCGCTCGACCGTTTCGAGGCGGCCGTCGCCGAGGCGCGGTCGCTCGGTGCCGACTTTGAGCAGCTGCACATCGGCGCATCCGCTGCGGGCATCGACTATCCCGATGCGCGGTACGACGCCGTGCGCCTCGGCATCGCCGCATACGGCATCTCGCCGTTCCACGATCGAACCGCGGCCCAACTCGGCCTGCGGCCCGTCATGTCACTCGAAGCGCGCGTGCTCGACGCCCGCGGCGACGTCGCCGTGATCGGCGCCGGCTACGGCGACGGGCTGCAATCCCGGCGTGGCGCGGAGACCGCAGTCCTGATCGCGGGTCACCGATACGCCGTCGCCGAGGTCGGCGTCGACCGGTCGCTCGTGGCGACCGCAGCATCCGGGCCCGTCTCGGTCGGCGACCGCGTCGTCATCTTCGGCGGCGCCGACGCGCCGACCGCGGAGGAGTGGGCGGAGCACGAGGACACCGTCGGCGACGAGCTCGTCACGGGCGTCACGGCGCGCGTGCCCCGCATCGCGACCGGCGCCTGACGACGCGCATCGAATGTGTCGGCCACGTAACGCGAGCCTCACCGGCCCTCCTCGCCGCCGAGACGCATCCGTGATCCACCGGTAACTGCACCGAACCACGCCCCAAACACGCGCTCCGTAGCTTCGAGTCACCATCGAGTCGACCCGTCAGGAGCCGCCATGTCCCAGGCCGCGACAACACGCACCGCACCGTCATCCTCGCGGCTCACGTTCCGGCCGGAACGCTGGATCGACGGCTACGACCCCGAGGATGCGGCCTTCTGGGAGTCGGAGGGGCGCCAGATCGCCCGTCGGAATCTCTGGTGGTCGATCTTCGCCGAGTTCCTCGGGTTCATCATCTGGCAGCTGTGGAGCATCATCGTGGTGCTGCTCCCCCAGGCCGGCTTCACGCTCTCGTCGAGCGAGTCGTTCTGGCTCATCTCGCTGCCGAGCCTCGTCGGCGCGACCCTGCGGTTCCCGTACACCTTCATGGTGGCCCGCTTCGGCGGCCGGAACTGGACCATCGTCTCCGCGGGTCTGCTGCTTATCCCGGCCGTGCTGATCGGCGTCGTCGTGCAGAATCCCGAGACTCCGTTCGGCTTGCTGCTGCTCGTCGCGGCTCTCGGCGGCGTCGGCGGCGGCAACTTCGCGAGTTCGATGGCGAACATCACGTACTTCTTTCCGACGCGCGAGAAGGGCTGGGCGCTCGGCCTCAACGCCGCGGGCGGCAACCTCGGTACCTCGGTCGCCCAGTTCGCGGTGCCGATCGTCGTGACGGTCGGCGCGGGCGCGGCCCTGAACATCCAGCTCGCCGGGTGGATGTGGATTCCGCTGATCCTCGTGGCGATGTGGGGCGCCT
>JBQDJW010000335.1:0-4269 GCA_052086425.1 Pseudoclavibacter sp.
GCCCCGTGCTGCGCGGCGGCAACCTCGTCGTCACCGAGGAGGGCATCCGCGAGGGCATGCGGCAGTTCGTGCTGCCGCTGTGGTCGACGTACTACTTCTTCACGACGTACGCGAACGTCGCCCGCCCCGGCTCGCAGCCATACGAGACGCAGTGGCGCACCGACTCGACCGACCCGCTCGACCGGTACATCCTCGCGAAGACCGGGCGGCTCGTCGCCGAGGTCGCGGCCGACTTCGAGGCGCTCGACTCGACGACCGCGGCCGGGCGCCTGCGCGACTTCGCCGACGTGCTCACGAACTGGTACGTGCGGCGGTCGCGCGACCGGTTCTGGGCGGGGGTCGGCGAGGCGGCGGGCGGCACGGGAGCTCCCGGAACCGACGCCTTCGACACGCTCTACACGGTGCTCGAGACGGTCGCGCGCGTCGCGGCCCCGCTCGCGCCGCTCGTGACCGAGACGGTCTGGCGCGGACTCACTGGCGGACGCTCTGTGCACCTCGAGGATTGGCCAGACGCTTCGGCGTTCCCGTCCGACGACGCGCTCGAGGCCGCGATGGACGGCGTGCGCGACGTCACGAGTGCCGCCCTCGCCCTGCGCAAGCAGGCGCAGCTGCGGGTGCGCCTCCCGCTGTCGACCCTCACGGTCGTCACGCCGGATGCGCGCGGCATCGAGCCGTTCGCCGACATCCTGCGCGATGAGCTGAACGTGAAGTCGGTCGACCTCGAGCCCCTCACCGACGGCGCCGTGGCCGACTACGGAATCGAGCGCGTGCTGCAGGTGAACGCGCGCGCGGCCGGCCCGCGCCTCGGCAAGCAGGTGCAGCAGGTCATCAAGGCGTCGAAGACCGGCGACTGGAGCGAGACCGACGGGGTCGTGACGGCGGGCGGAATCGCGCTCGAGCCCGGCGAATACGACGTGCGCCTCGTGACCGGCGACGACGCGGGCGACCGCGCCCTCACGCTGCTCGGCGATGGGAGCATCCTGGCGATCGATACCAGGGTTTCGCCCGAGCTCGCGGCCGAGGGCGCGGCTCGCGACGTGATTCGTGCGGTGCAGGATGCGCGCAAATCGGCCGGTCTGGACGTCTCCGACCGCATTCGGCTCGCGCTGCGCACCGACGACGGGTCGGTCGCCGCGCTCGAGGAGCACAAGGGGTTCATCGGCGACGAGACGCTCGCCGTTGCGCTCGAGGTGACGGGCGGGCTCGAGGCGAAACCGGATGCGGTTCCGCACTCGTACGGCGCGCTCGAAGTAGAACTGGAGGTCGCCAAGTGAGCGGTGGCAATGGATTCGACGGCAGCAGCTTCGGCGGTTTCGACGACCACGACGACCCGATGGGGTCTCGGGCCGGGGAGCGTGACGGGGACAACCGCGAGATGACCCCCGAGGTCGCCGACGAGTTGCTCTCGGAGTTCCGGCGCGAGATTGCCGACCCCGACGAGCTCGGGCTCCTCGACCCGCACGTCGAGGAGGCGTTCGCCCGCGATTCGGGGTACGACGACGGGATCGACGGCGTCGAGCGCGAGGCCGGCGAGTCGGCCGACATCGACGAGGACGACGCCGAGCCCGAGCCGCTCAGCGAGCGCGAAGAGGCCGAGCGCGCCACCCGCGAGGGCACCGACTGGCGCGAGGAAGCCGACCGCGTGATGGACGCGCTCATGGAGCGTGTCGGCGAGGCGCAGCCCGAGCCTCGCCTCGAGCCGACCCGTCGAGCCGCAGAGCTGCTCGGCGATGTGCACCGCAGCGCGCCGGTCATGCACCTGACGGGGACGAACGGCAAGACGTCGACGGCGCGCATCACGGCCGCGCTCCTCGGCGCGCACGGCCTTCGGGTCGGCCTCATGACGAGCCCGCACCTCGAGCGCCTGAACGAGCGGATCGAGATCGAGGGTGAGCCGATCGGCGACGAGCGCCTCGCGGTGAACTGGGACGATATCCAGCCCGTGTTGCAGATCGTCGACTCGGAACTCGAGGCGGCGGGCGAGGTGCGCCTGACGTTCTTCGAGGCGCTCACGGTGCTCGCGTTCGCGTGCTTCACGGATGCTCCCGTCGACGCGGTCGTGCTCGAGGTCGGCATGGGCGGCGAGTGGGATTCGACCAACGTCGCTGACGGCGATGTCGCCGTGTTCACGCCCATCGCGATGGACCATTCGAGCCGGCTCGGTTCGTCGATCGCCGAGATCGCGCGAACGAAGGCTGGCATCATCAAGCCGGCCGCGCGGGTCGTGACGTCGAAGCAGGAGCCAGAGGCGCTCGCCGAGATCACGGCTGCGAGCGCGCTTCGCGATGCGACGCTCGCCGTCGAGGGCTCGGAATTCGAGCTCGTGTCTGACATCCCAGAAGGGCCGGCAGCGCGCTCGATCGTCGTGCGCGGACGCAACGGAACCTACGAGGGCGTGCTGCCGATCCGCGGCGAGTACCAGGCGCGCAACGCGGCGCTCGCGATCGCCGCGGTCGAGGCGTTCTTCGGCGACGAGCGGAGCCTGAGCCCCGACCTCGTCGAGCAGGGCCTCGCCGCCGCGACGTCACCGGGGCGCCTGCAGCGAATCGGGCATCGACCGCCGATCTTCGTCGACGCGGCGCACAACCCGCACGGTGCGAAGGCGCTCGCCGAGGCCGCGCCAAGTGCGCTCGGCGACCGGATCGTCGTCGTGCTCGGCACGCTCGACGACAAGGACTACTCGGGCGTGATCGAGGCCTTGGCGCCGATCGCGGACGCCTTCATCGCGACGCAGTCCGACTCGCCGCGCGCCGTCGATGCCGAGGTGGTCGCCGAGCGCATCGCCGAGCTGACCGGGCAGTACCCGGCCGCGTTCGGCCGCATCGACGACGCGCTCGAGCACGCGCGAGACCTCGTCTCGGGCGAGGGCGGCGGTGCCGTGCTCGTGACCGGCTCGGTCACGCTGCTCGGCGACGCGATCCGGCTCGCCCGCGAGGAGGGCTGGGGCGCATCCCGCCCCGACGACGAGTAGGGCGGCGGGGCGGCCGGTCGGCGTGGTGTCTCGACCGTCGCGCGTGCGCTGACGCAACGCGTGCCGGCGACGTGCTCTCCGGAGGCGCTGCACAGCGCAGGTTGCCTGCCCGCCCGCCTTGGGGGAGATGTGGCGCCCCGAAATCGCGTCGCTCGCGACCGGTTACCCTGGAATGCGGTGAGCACGACGACGCCGGAAGCGGCAGCAGAGGACGGTGGGATGCCAGTGGCAGCCGCGCGAGATGACCGCACGGAGGCGATCGAGCCCGGGTCGAACGGCCCGGAGGCGAACGGCCCTGAGGCAGTCGGGCAGTCCACGCGACCACGGTCGGCCACCCGCACGCGCGCGCGCCGCCGCCGGTCGATGCGCGAAAACCTCGGCAGCATCCTGATCGCCTTCGAGCTCTTCGCGATCTTCCTCAGCACGCTCACGTTCTTCGGGCTCGAGATCCTGCCTGCGCCCATCGCGCTCGGCGGGGGAGCGCTCGTGTGCGTGCTGCTGATCGCACTCGTGTACACGTTCCGCTTCGAGTGGGGCTTCACGGCCGGCTGGGTCTTCCACGTCGCCATGGTCGCGACCGGATTCCTGCACGGCGGCATGTTCTTCGTCGCCGGCGTCTTCCTCGCGACCTGGGCGTTCATCATGATCAAGGGCGGCGAGATCGATCGCCGGCGCGCCCCGATCATCGCCGAGTACGAGCGCGCCCTCGCCGCCGGCGAGATCAACCCAGACGGCTCGCCGCGCGAACAGACCGACTGACCTCGAACCGACCGACCGCGAGACCAGATGAGCGCGCCGAACTCGGCACGCCCACCCGATGAAGGGACCGACATGACCGGAACGCCCGCCGAAGACACCCTCGTCCTCATCAAGCCCGACGGGGTCGAGCGCAGCCTCTCGGGCGAGGTGCTCGCCCGCATCGAGCGCAAGGGCTATCAGCTCATCGATCTGCGCATGATCACGCCTGACCGCGAGCTGCTCACGCGCCACTACGCCGAGCACGAGGGCAAGCCGTTCTTCGAGGGCCTGCTTGGCTTCATGTCGTCCGGCCCGGTCGTCGCCGCGCGCGTGCGCGGCATCCGCGTGATCGAGGGGTTCCGCTCGCTCGCCGGCCCGACCGACCCCACGACGGCCCCTCCCGGCACGATCCGGGGCGACCTCGGACGCGCGTGGGACACGCCGACGATCCTCAACATCGTGCACGGCTCCGACTCGCCGAAGTCGGCGGAGCGCGAGCTCGCCATCTGGTTCGGGGAATAGCCGCCCGCACCTGATGCACGTCGGCGCCGAATGGCGGC